>URKH01000006.1 GCA_900548255.1 uncultured Collinsella sp.
TCCTCGGCAACGAAACTCTTCATGTGCTCTCCCTTCATAGCATGCGCCCGAGCCCGGGTGCCTAAACAAAAAGCGCCCTTACGACGGCCACCTTCAAAGTCCTACGGTGCCGCCACAAGAGCGCTTACGCTGCCCCCATCCGGAGAAGGGAGCGATATGTTAGGCGTATTGTAACCCGAGTCATCCGCGCGAGTAAAACCACCACAAAGGTGCCCTGTCCCCTTTATGGTGGTTTTGGGTCTGAGGCGACGCTAGTGGCGAAGTCCCAGCAGGCCGTGGCCGCGATGACGGGCGTCGGCGTGCACCTGAGCGTGCGGACCGGCGGCCTTGACGGATTCGGGCAGGTGCGAGTACTTCTTCTCGAAGTTCTCCTCGAACATCACGGCCAAGTTGTGCGCGGCCTCGTCGTAGCGAGCGGTGCTCTGCCAATACTGGCGCGGCACCAGGATGCCGTCGGGTACGCCGTGGCACGTGGTGGGAATGTCGACGTTAAAGATGTCGTCGTGCACGAACTCGCTGTCCTCGATGGTACCGTCGAGGGCGCGGGCCACCAGGGCGCGCGTGTAGGCAAGCTCGATGCGATGACCCACGCCGTAGCCGCCGCCGATCCAGCCGGTGTTGACCAGGTACACACGCGTGCGGCCGTCGGCGATGCGCTCACCGAGCATCTTGGCATAGACCATGGGGTCGAGCGGCATAAACGGCTCGCCAAACAGCGAAGAGAACGTGGGCGTGGGCTCGGTGACGCCGACCTCGGTGCCGGGGATCTTGGCCGTAAAGCCCGTCACAAAGTGATACATGGCGGCGTCGGCCGTCAGGCGCGAGATGGGCGGCAGCACGCCAAAGGCATCGCAGGTCAGGAAGAGCACGACGCTTGGAGTGGTGCCCATGCCCTTGGTCCACGCGTTGGGAATGTGCTCCACAGGGTATGCCACGCGCGTGTTGTGCGTGATCGAGATGTCGTCGTAGTTGGGCTTGCGGTTCTCGTCGAGCACCACGTTTTCGCAGATCGCGCCAAAGCGGACAGCGTTGAAGATCTCGGGCTCGTGGAACGCGTCCAGGCCCTCGCATTTGGCGTAGCAGCCACCTTCGATGTTGAAGATGCCCATGTCGGACCAACCGTGCTCGTCGTCGCCGATCAGCAGCCGCGTGGGGTTGGCCGAAAGCGTGGTCTTGCCCGTGCCCGAAAGGCCAAAGAACACGGCGGTCTCGTGCGTGACGGGATCCATGCTGGCCGAGCAGTGCATGGGTAGCACGTCGTCCTCGACGGGCAGCAGGTAATTCATGACGCTGAAGATGGACTTTTTGATTTCGCCGGAGTAACCGGTGCCGGCAACCAAAATCACGCGCTCCTGGAAGTTGATGACCACGGCGGCGCTGGAGTTGAGGCCCTTAATGGCGGGATCGCACTGGTAGCCGGGAGCGGCGAGCACGCAGAAGTCCGGCTCGCCGGTGCGTGCGATTTCACGGGCAAGCGGGCGGGCGAGCATCTGCTTAATAAAGAGTGCCTGGCTGGCACGCTCGCAGGCAACGAGCAGTCGACGCGTGTGGTTGCGGTCGGCGCCGGCCATGCCGCGGGTGACGAACACATCGCGCTCGTTGAGGTAGTTGACGATACCGGCCTTGATGGTCTCGTAGCTCTCGATCGAAAGCGGTCGGTTGACGGCGCCCCAGGCGATCTTGTCGTGCACGTCGGGCGTGTCGACGATAAAGCGGTCGTTGGGCGAACGGCCGGTGCGCTCCCCCGTCTCGATCACGAGTGCGCCATTGGATGCCATGCGGCCTTCTTCGCGGCGGATGGCGTGCTCGACGAGCTCCGCGGCGGGTAGATCGACCAGCAGACGGGGCTGATTCTCGGCGGGATCTTCGACCAGCGTAATACCAAAGTTGGACAGAACTTCTGCAGGGGTAACACCAGGCATGGGGCCTCCTTTAAAAACGCGACACGTGGACGCGGCGCGCACTTTACTCACGTAAAGCCCGTTGTACCCGATATGCAAAAACGTTTTTGCGGCAACGGCGAAGCGCCCGCCCAACGGTCAAAAATCGCAGGCAAGCGGCCTAGTCATTAGGGACGTTTTTAAACGACTAATCGTTGGGGACACTCTTGAACAGGCAACAACCAAGGAGCGTCCCCGGATGCCGGCACTTAGGGACGTTCCCAAAGTGCCGGCACAAAAAGAGCGTCCCTAAGTGCCGTCTACTGAATGGCGCCGCCGAAATTATCGAACAACCTGTTCAAAAACACGAACGAACACCGTCGCGTCTATACTAGAGCGCAGCAATAGAAAGGACTCCGCTTTGAGCATCACGCCCATCGATAGCATTCGCCGCGCCATCGCCCGCCGCAATGGCGTCGCCGACCCCACCGTATCGGACGGGGCGCACGGGCAGGGCGGACGCATCGAGAACGGCCTGTTCCCCGCATCGCACACCGCCGAGGAGCTCGCACGAATCCAAGAGCTAAGCCAGCGTAACGCCGGCGGTCCCGACAGCAGCCAGGCCACACGCCGTCGCCGCGAGCGCGATCGCCAGCCCGGCCCCATCCACCGCATGGTCAATGCCTGGTGGAACCGCCTGCTCGGAGCCGTCTACGGCGGCGGCTTCTCCACGCAAGAAGCCGAGTACGAAGATCACGCCACCCGTCGCGACTACCTTTGGAATACCCTGGGCACCGCCGTATGGGGCATGGCGTTTCCGTTGCTCACCATCGTGTCCACACAGCTCGTGGGCGCCGAGGAGGCTGGCAAATTCTCCATCGCCTTTGTCACTGGCACGCCCATCATGATCGCGTGCAACTACGGCGTGCGCAATTTCCAGGTCTCGGACATCGACGAAAAGACGTCCTTTGCCTCTTACCAGCTCAACCGCTGGATCTGCGGAGCGCTCGCGCTGGCATGCGGCCTGGTATACAGCAGCGCCCGCGGCTACGATGCGCAGATGGCCACAATCGGCCTGGGCGTCTACCTGTATAAGGTGATCGACGGCATTGCCGACGTGTACGAGGGCCGCCTGCAGCAGGCCGACAAACTCTACCTGGCCGGCATGAGCCAAACGCTACGATCCGTCGGCGTCATCGCGGTCTTTAGCGTGGTACTGTTCCTCACGCGCAGCATGCCCATCGCGGCTATGGCCATGGGTGTTACCGCGATTGCCTCGCTCGTGCTGGTCACCGCCCCGCTCGCCCTGCTCGAAACCGAAAAATCGCGCCGTGTGAGCCTGCGCGAGGTCGGCCACCTGTTTGTCCAGTGCGCCCCGCTTTTTGGCGCGCTGTTCCTGTTCAACCTTATCGAGAGCATGCCCAAGTTCGTGATGGAAGGCACGCTGGCCTACAAGTATCAGCTGTACTTTAATGCCCTGTTCTTTCCGGCGCAGGCTATTTTGTTGAGCATTGGATTTATCTATAAACCGCAGCTCCTGCGTTTGTCGAGCATTTGGGCTAATCCTCGCAAGCGTCGTCGCTTTGACCTGATTATTGTTGCCGTTATGGCACTGATCGTGGTCATCACCAGCGTGTGCGCCGCATTTATGGCAGGTCCCGGTATTCCCCTCATGAGCTTCATGTACGGCCTCAATTTTGAGCGCTACCGCACGCTGGCACTGCTGATGGTTGTCGCCGGCGGCGTCACCGCGGCCATCGACTTTCTCTACGCCATCATCACGGTGCTGCGCCATGCCGGCGACGTCACCAAAATCTACCTGATCTGCTTCGCCGTAAGCGTAGTGCTGCCGGTGATCCTGATCAACCTGCTGGGTCTGATGGGCGCCGTGGTGAGCTACCTAGCCATCATGGCCCTACTCCTGGTGCTGCTGATTATCGAATACGCCCACATCCGCCAACGCATCGAGCGCGACCGCAACCCCTACGGCGCCTAATTCGAATCAATTTGAAGAAAAGAAACGTCGATGTTTTGGCACCGACAGCGAGCAGTCTCGAAGTGCCCCAGGTTGGCGCGAAGGAGGAGCGACGCGTACTTCTGTACGCGAGCGACGGTTTGAGCGACAAGGTGGGGTGCTTCGGGGCTGCGCAGCGTCAACGTGACCGCCGTTCGGTAGAACGGCGGAACAAGGTTATTCTCCAGGGTTGATATTCGCGTAGAACTCCGCGCCATCATCCAGGCGCAGGATCCCGACGCGGCCGAACTCGGAGCCGGTGGCGGCGGCGCAGTCGATATCGATACGATCGGGCACGCCGGCGGTATCCTCGCCACCCAGGCGCACAATCTGCCCGCGGCCCGACTCCTCATCAAGCCCCGCCAGGCCGCCAACCTCGCAATAGCGCCCAAGCGACACCGTGGGCGTGTGGCCGCTCACCACGACCGGACCCTCGCCCTCGGCAGAAAGCAGTCCCGTCGGCGCATCCCAATAGCCGTGACGAATCCACAGCAGGTCATCGGACGACTGCACCGCGAGCATCTGCTGCAGCAGCTCGCGATCGGCACCCACCGCTCCGACGCCATCGGCACAATCGACGCCATGCTCAAGTAAAAACGCGCGCGCCGCCTTCATCTCGATTCCAGCATGTACCAGCAGATACGGGCGCTCCTCGGTCTCGGCCACCGCGTAGAGCGGCAGCGCGGCCATCCATCGCACGAGCTCCTCGTATGCCTCAAATTCCATGTCGTTGAGCTGCTCGCGCGTCGTCCAGCCACCGTTGATATCCCAGGTCTCGGCATCGAGCGGATCCTGGCCAATGATGGCATCGAGCATGATCTGCTCGTGATTGCCCTTGAGAACGCGGGCGTTAGGCAGCGAGCGCACGAGCTTAATAACGCCGACCGGATCGGGCCCGCGATCGATCATGTCGCCCAGCACGTACAGCGTGTCGTCGGACGTCAACGAAATCTTGGACAGGGCCTCGTCAAGCGCACGCACGTGCCCGTGAGCATCAGATGTCACATAGATCGCCATGGTACGCCTCTCCTTGCATTGCGGCCAAAGCCCGGCGCCGCAACTAAAACTTCAAGTTGAACTTAAACGTTACCCATTGTACTCCGTTGCAATAAAGCTGGAAAGGGTTTCCGAGCAGAGGCAAAGACGGCAGCCGTCTATGACGATATCGCGCACGCCCGCAATCCAACCCCATAAACCCACCATCTTTGGGTACAAATAACCGCAGACAACTAACCGTGCCACGCCAACCACCCAGGAGCGGACACCATCCATGAACCAGATCCTTCTTTTTATCGGCCTCGTCATCATTTTGTGCCTGACCATCAAACCCGTCGGCAAAAAGCTCCCCTTCCCCACCCTGCTTATCTTTATCGCGCTCGGCATGCTGCTGGGCGTCAACGGCCCGGCGCATATCGACTTTAGCGACTACGCACTCACCGAAACCGTCTGCAGCACGGCGCTATTGTTCATCATGTTCTACGGCGGCTTTAACACCAACATAGACCGCGCCAAGCCCGTCGCCGCGCCGGCGGTGCTGCTGAGCACGCTCGGCGTCGTCATCACCGCAGGCATCACCGGCGTGTTCGCCCACTTTGTGCTGGGCTTCGACTGGATCGGCGGCCTGCTGCTGGGATCGGTCGTGGCGTCCACCGACGCGGCCAGCGTCTTTAGCGTTCTGCGCGAGCACAGCCTTTCGCTGAGGGGCGGCACCGACTCGCTGCTCGAGGTCGAATCGGGCTCCAACGACCCCGTCGCCTACATGCTCACCGCCGTGCTCGCGACCCTCGCGGCGGGCGGCAATATCGACATTCCCGTGCTGCTGACCAAGCAGATCATCCTGGGCGTGGGGCTGGGCCTTGCCATCGGCTGGACATCCAGCCGTCTGATTGAGCGCGCACACGCAACGGCCGAAGGCGCGCAGACCATCTTCTTGTTCGCCGTGGCCATCGTCGCCTACGCGCTGCCGAGCTATCTGGGCGGCAACGGCTTTTTGGCCGTATACCTGGCAGGCATTGTGCTGGGCGCGAGCGACATCACCGGCAAGGTCGAGATGGTGCACTTCTTCGACACCCTCACCGAGATGGCCGAGATGACCATCTTCTTCTTGCTGGGCCTGCTCGTGACGCCCGCCCGCCTGCCGCAAATGCTACTGCCGGGCCTGGCACTCATGGCGTTTATGCTCTTCGTGAGCCGCCCCATCGCCGTCGGTGTGCTGTTGGCGCCCTTTAAGACGAACCCTCGCCAGGTAGCGCTCGTAAGCTGGGCTGGCCTGCGCGGCGCGGCTTCGGTCGTCTTTAGCCTCTTTGCCGTGGTGGCCGGCGTTCCCGGTGGTCACGACCTGTTTGACCTGGTGTTTGTGATTGCCGTGTCGAGCATTGTGGTGCAGGGCTCGCTGCTGCCGGCGGTGGCGAAAAAGCTCGACATGATCGACGCAGAAGGCGACGTGCGCCGCACGTTTAACGACTACCGCGACGAAGACGGCATGTCGTTCGTCAAGCTCAAGGTGGGCGCGGGTCATCCGTTTGCCGGACGCTCGCTCGCCGATATTGGCAGCGCTACGAACATGCTCGTCGTCCTGGTGCTGCGCGACGGCGCGCACCCGGTGTTACCCAATGGCGATACCGTAATCGAGGAAGGCGACCTGTTGGTGATGGCTGCCCCAACATTTGAAGAGCGTGCCGAGGTTACGCTGCGCGAGGTCACCGTAACGCCCCACGGTCGCCTGGCCGGCCAGCGCCTGCGCGACGTGCCGCAAGGCAAGCACCCCTTTATCGTCGTGATGCTCAAGCGCGACGGCCAAACGATCATCCCCGACGGCAACACCCTCATATACGCCGGCGACGAAGCCGTCATCGCCACCCTGGCATCGTAGCGGCTATGGGGTAGCTAATTTGGGACGGGGGCTTTTTAGCTACCCAACTTTTTGTCACATTTCCATACCCGCAGGTAGATTGACGAACATGTGTTTGGTTAGTATACTTTCTACTTGAATAAACTCCTCGTCTCGTGGTATAAAAGGGTTGCGTTCCTTTATGGAGGGCAGTCAAGGGCCGGGGGATCCCCCCGGCATTTTTGTTTTTAGGGAGACTGCATCATGAGGGAGCTTTCCGTCTTCGTCGACGAATCCGGCAACTACGGAGGACAAAGTGCTAAGTACTATCTCGTTACGCTTGTTTTCCATGACCAGTCAGCGTCAGTTGTTGAGATTATTTATCGCTACGAACACACACTTAGATCGCGTGGGCTTCCCGATATCCCCCTGCACATGAATCCCCTGATGCATGGCAATGAATCCTACAGGGGCATGGACACCCACTTGCGGAATCGCCTTTTGTCGAGTTTTGCAACATTTGCCAACAAATGCCCCGTCACATACATGACGTTCAGCTACCAAAGAAACAAATTCAAAAGCGATGCGGCTATGTTCGCAAGAATGCGTCGTGACTTGATCCTCTTTTTGTTCGACAGACTTCAGTGTTTCCAAAGCTATGACGCTGTCAAAATCTATTACGACGACGGGCAAAACGAGGTAACGGCCATCCTTCACGCTGCATTCGAATACGTTCTCGGAAGGCAGGCGGTCATTTATAAAGAATGTGACCCGAAGCACTTTAGGCTTCAGCAAATTGCTGACTACATCTGCGAAATCGAACTGGCGCAAATTAAATATGGACGCTCCGAGCAATCAAATACCGAGCAGATCTTCTTTGGAAACTATCGTGATTTCAAGAAAAATCATCTTAGAAAGATTCGCGCTAAACGTCTCTTGTAGACCCGGCACGTGGCTTCTGTTATAAAGATATCGGTACCCTCCAAGAGAGGGGCCTCCAAGAGCCGGGGTTTTACCCCCGGCATTTTTTATGCGTAACGTCGCCGCAACTCCTACTTAGCCTCTAGGAAGATACGGCTAGCTAAAAAGCCCTATCCCAAATTAACTACATTTGAGTATTGGTCGTCCCGACTGGGGTCTCGTTGCGAGCAATTTGCGTCGCGCAAAACTAAGTGAGTAGGCTTTTGCCGAATCGCCAACCACATCGCCAAAGCACAGGTCTGTGATCTGCGATTTTGTTGAAGAAAATTCGTCGGGTGCTCAGCATTTCCAAAAAAGTCTACTCACTTAACCAGCGGGCGGTCAAAATGGATGCGTCGCGACGTCGTTGGGCTCCGTTGCGACGGTTTATCGTGCATTTTCGCGCGGCCGCGGGCACAGACGCCCCCGTCCCCCATGTGACAAAGGGACAGTCCCTTTGTCACATTCTCAGTCATCGTCGACGGCAAAGTCGCGGAGGTCGAGGCCTTCGCGTTCGGCTCGGGCTAGGAGCTCTTGAGGTGACTCGTCCTCGATATCCACCACGTCGAGCATGGCGGCCGGAAAGCCCACGCCGGCTGCACTCCCCGCACGGTCGAGCAAACTCTCGCGCAGCTGGTCAACATCAACATCGATCTTCATGGTGAAACTCCCTACCGGATCTGGCCCCTACTCAGCAGCGCCGAGCACATTCACGGCTGCAACGAAAGCCGCAGCCTGCTTGTCATCCATCTGTGTGGCCAAACGCCCCACGGGCTCGTCGTAAGCAAACTGTACTTTATCGATAAAGCAATCCCAGGCACGCTCGTCCACACGCACGGCGGCCTCGCAGTACTGGCTGAGCTTTTTGAGTCCATACCAAAACGCATTCACATGGCGTGCGGGATCCTCGTCCAGCACACCATCGTAGCGCCGTCCGTTAAACTCGCGCATGCGCGCCACGGCAACCTCGAGTGAGTCGCCGCCGTCGGCCGAAGCCTCGTCCACAAGCTCGGGAATCGCAACTTCGCGCCGAACATTGTGCCTGGTAGCACCGTCGTACTCGCCCACCAACACGTCTTCGTCAAACCGATCATCGTAGTCGAAATAACTACTGCCGCGGCAAATCCCATGCGGCGAACCGGCACCAAAGGCACAGAACAACCCGCCGTCGGCAACAACGCGCCTATAGGTCTCAAACGACTTCTTAACCTGAGCGAGCAACTCGAAAAGCCCTCCGGCATCGCACCCCGTCTCACACGTAATGCAAACAGGCCCCGGCAACGACACCGGCTCCACCGTGCTCCCCGCAACGCGGGCGGCACGCTCGGCCCGATACGCTTGGGCCGCCAAGCGCGCTCGCTGCGCAGCACCGCGCACATTAGTAAGCTCACGCTCCAGCGCCACGTCGCCGGCAACATCGCCAGCAAACCCGCCAGCATCCCGCGGCCCGGTCGCACTCAGCTCGGACTCAAACGTCGCCGTAATCATGCCGGCAAGGTCCGTTGTATCGGCGGCACAACGCAGCTGCTCCAACTGCGTGCACAGCAGATCGGCATCCAGGGGCACGGCATCCACAACGTGCACGTTACTCAGACGCGCCGCGCCCTGCAGCACCAAAGCCCCCGCAGCATCGTACGCCGCACGAACGCTGTCCGCCGTATTGGCACGCAGCTTTACCTCGATAAACGCAAGCGTCTGTTCCAGGCGGGCCAACAGCTCGGCCTTGTCCTCCATACGCAAAAAGGCAGCGTAGCGCCGCTCCATCTGCAACGGGCCCACAACGCCTACCTGTTTGCGAGCGCGCGCAAGAGAATCAAATTCAACACGGCGCACATACCCGTCAACGGCCCGCACGGCAGACTCACGCGCAGCACGCTCGGCAGCCTCGACGCCCCCGATCACGGCCAGTAGCTCGCGGGAGCGCGCCTTGCGCAATATCTCCCCGCGATCGTACTGCTCAAGCGCCGTCTGACGCTTGGCTACTGACTCAAAGCCGAAGAGCTCATCGAGCAGCTCGCCAACAGAACGCTCTTCCGCCATGGCAAGGCCTCCTCACGCGTGACGTGCCAACATGCCCGCGGGCCCACGCGCACAAGACAAACGCCTCGCGCACGCAAGCCCCCACGCTCGCATCCCTATAGATCCAACGCCTTCTTCGCGGCATCGACCGGATCGCCATCCATGTAGAACACCGGGCTCAACCCCGATATAATCTCGGACGAAACGCTCTGCAGGCCCGCGATGGCGCTCAGCGGCAAAATCACGCGCTTGGCACCGGCGTTTTTAGCCACGCGCATAATGTCCTCGAGCCCGCGGATCTCATCCATAGAGCCCGACATGCGCAAGATTCCCGGAACCGCCAGCGCGGACATCACCGGGCGGTTGCACGCCGCGGAGCACAGGCCCACAAACTCGGCAAGCGAGACTTCTTCGGACAGACCCTTGCTCTGCAGGTCGTTATAGAACAGCAGGTAGTCCTTTGAGCCAATGTGCATGCCCGGCGCCACACGGTTCGCCAGGTTCACAAAGTTGTCGAACGCGGCCTCCAGCGTATCGCGCACCGGCTTGTTAAAGGCAACGCCCTCGTGCTTAAACTTGCACTCGCCGGCGACAGCCTTGTTCTCCAGCTTGTACACGGCAACCTCGCCGCTCTGCGACCTGCCCACGCCAAACACGTGACCGGACAGCAGCGGCCCGTCGGGAATCAGCGTATCCTCGGACTGCTCGGGCACGCGCACCACGTGCACGTCCTGCGGATTGTCGGCATCCATATAGCCCAGGTTGACGTCGATAAACTCGACGCCCGCCATAATCTTGAGCTGCTCCTTTACGCGGCGACGGCCCTCGATGGCGTAGTCCAGCAGCCAACGAACGTCGTCCTTGTCCATAGCCTCGTCAGGGAACAGCAGCTTGGCCAGGCCGCTAAAGGACTTGCGCACGGCAATCTCGTCACGCTTGTTAAAGTCGCTGTTAAAGCGGAAGTAGCGGTCGATATGATGCGTAAAGTCCTTGCGGCGCATCTCCTTGCAAAACTCCGACAGGCAGTCGGTGATTAAGCCGCAATGCCCGGTCAGCAGGCTCGAGCGCATCTTGGGAATCTCCCAGCCCGGCAGGTAATAGTGGATACGGTCGAAAAAGGCCGAATCGTTGTTAAACTCCGGCGGGAACGGATCAAACAGGTGCGTGGTCTTAAGGACGTTTTGCACGGTGTCGTTGATGTTGCCCTCAAACACCATGGAGGCATCGGCGTTAATCTGGTCGCGACCGCGCGCGTAGCTGCCACTCGCCATGTAGTCCTTCATGATCTGTACGGCGTTGGTGTCCTTAAAGCGCATGCCGGCGACCTCGTCGAACGTCACGCAATCCCAATGGCCCACCAAGCCCACGCGATCGGCGCGCATGGAGTTCATGCGGCCGAACAGGTTGGCCGTGGTGGTCTGTCCGCCCGAAAGCAAGATGGCGTAGGGCGAAACCTCTTTGTAGATATGGCTCTTGCCAGTGCCGCGGGGACCAAGCTCGCACAGATTGTAGTTGCGCTCGATCAGCGGCACCATACGCTCGATAAAGTGCAGGCGCTCTTTCTCGGAAAGCTCGCTGGGCTCATAGCCAGCGGAGCGCAGCAGCATGTTGAGCCACTCGTCGCGCGAGAAATACTGGCGCTCTTCGACCATGGCATCCAGGTCCAGGTTGGGCATCTGGATGGGCGTGAGCGACGCCACACTAAACGGAGAGTCCTCGGGCCCGCGCTTTTTGCGCTTGGCCTTGGAGCGGCGCGGCGCATCGTCGCCAAAGACTTCCATGCCAAACTCGTCTTCCTCTTCCATGGGACGACGATACTCGATGCTCATAATGCACCAAATACCACCCTGGAGAATCTTGGAATAGTCGCGCACGTACTCGGCCGGCATCACAAACGGCTCAATGGTCAGATTGGCAAACGACGCCACGTAGATGTCTTTGTACTCGTCGAGCTTGGCCGTCACCTTATCGATGATGGTAAAGCGACCCAGCTCGCGGATTTTGGACTTAATGCGCTCGGACTCGTCGGGACGCACGTAGTTATCGGTGAGGATTTTGCGGATGCGCCCCAGGCCCTCCGCCACGGCGTCCTCGTCGTCGGTTGAGCAGTACATGCCCAGCAGGTACTCCAGCACAAAGGTAGGCACGTTGGCGCCACGCTTCATAAGGGCCGTGAGGTCCTTGCGCACGATCTTGCCGCCAAAGTGCTCGAGCAGCTTGCCGTCCAGTACATCCATGTCATAGCCGTCGTCCTCGGGAACCTCGGCCACAGCCTGGGCATAGCCATCGATCGAGGACTCGTCCTCGGCGGGCGCCGCAACCTCATCGGGTACCGCGGCCACCGCCGGCTCCGGGACAGGCACGGCCTCTGCGGCAGTCTCAGCCTCCGGGGTAGGCACAACCTTCCCTACAGGCACCGCAGCCTGCACCGGCGCATTCACATCAATCGAGGGAACTTCCCACAGATTGTCGTCATTGCTATCAAACATAGGGCACACTCCTAAAAACCAAAGTCAGCAACAGGGGCAAACGAAACAGCGATGGTGTACGTCTCGCGCCAAACGATCTTGCCCGTTTCGCGCTCGCGGCAGACCAGATAGTACGGACCCTTGGCCGAGAATCCATCCGCTGCATGCAACGCAAACTTGGCAAGCACCACGCGCTCCTGCGAGTTAACAGAAGTCTTGTTGGCATGCGCCTTGACCGTATCACTCACCTCGTTGCCGCTTGCATCGGTAAACACCAGCTCGTACTCGCACGGCAAGACCTTACCTTGGGCAGGTTCTTCCTGGATCAAGTTGACCGAGAAGAGCGAGTTGGTCACTCGGCGTCCCTCACTTAGCACGCGCAGCGTCGCCGCGCGCGTGTCGACAAAGTCCTTGGAACCCGAGCGCGCACGCCAAAAACCGATAACGGGCACGCAGAGCTCCTGCAGGCTCATGCCGCCGTGGACGTAGTTGTTAGTGCCGCCGGGACGCTTGAAGTGCACATTCTCGCGCGGGGCAAACCCCTCAAAACCGGCGCCCAAACGTCCCATGTCAACATTAACAAACACCTCGCGCACCTCGTCCGAAAGCTCGCCCACGGCCTCGTTGGGCACCACCAGATGACGCTTGCCGTACATGACGGGAGCGTCAAGGACGGGAAGGTCCGGCTTGCCGAGCATCTGGCACTCGCTGAGCTCCCGACGCGTGTAGATAAAGCCGTGATCCGCTGTTATAACAACACGCGCGCCCGGGGCGTCGGTGCACACGCGGCGCGCCAACGCGGCAAGTTCCTCCACGGTGTCCGCGCAGGCATCGAAGACGTCATCCTGCGTAGCGGCCTTCTCGCCCGTGGCATCGATCTTGTTGTGGTAGAGGTAGACAAGTCTTGAGTCCTTGAGCAGCGCCTTACGCTCGGTTCCCGCCATGTTGAGGTATGCGCTCGAGCGCAAAGCACGGGCCGTAGGCTCAACATGGGTAAGCACGGCCTCGCGTTGCGGAGTCGTTGCGGCGGGTATGCCGTCAGCCAACACAAACGAGCCATCCGCTGCAAGTTCAAGCGCTTGGTGTGGCAGCAGCGCAGGCATACCTACCTCGGTAATGGAGGGAAAGACCGCCTGCATACTAGAAACCTTGACTTTGCCGCCGCGCTCGCGCTCGAGCAGAGCCGCAACGTCGCAGGCCACCTCATAGCGCAGCGCGTCGCTCACGATAACGACCGTCGTCTTGGCAGAGCCCACAAAGGTGGGCAGTACATGCCAGTAGAACTCATCCTGCCGTGCAGGGCCATCGATGTAGCCGCAATCGGCCCACTCCCCTTGCGCAGCGGATGCCCAGCAGGCATTGGCGTCGACCAAGAACCAGTTACTGTAGAGATTCTCCGCCCAATCCACCACAGCTCGGGCAGGTTCCTCGAGTACATCGCACTCGACGGAGCGCGCCCGCAGATACGCGGTGCACATATGACGATAGGCGGCATCCATGGCATACCAATCGGACGTGTAGGCATCCCACACCTGCTGGGGCTGCGCCAGATGGAACCCGCCCGCGTGTGCCTGCCTAAATGCGCACATATCGGCCACAGCGGCAAGCAAGTCAAAGTAGCTCTCGACACGACGGTACCAGCTTAGGTCGCAGCGACGCGCAGCAAATGCGCGCGCATCCTCAACACGGTCCGCACCCTGGGCAAACGAGCAGAACAGCTGCGAGAGCACAGCCTCATTGACGCACGGGAACACGTCAAGCGAGGCCAGCACATCGATTGGCAGGGTCTCGAACCGTGCAAAGAGCCCACGGGCGTCCTCGACCAAACGGCAAATCTCAAATAGGTCCTCGCTCGATGCTTGGGCATCGGCGGTCTGGTCCCACGTACGTACCGCCTCAAGGCAATAGGGGCCGTAGGCGGGAGCCACATAGCTCTCGAGCCCCTTGAGCGCTCCCTCGGGAAGCGCGGTAGATGCCGCCGTGATAAGCACATGCGATGCCAGCGCAAGCAGTGAATCGCGCTCATACAGCGGCCCCTCAAACCCATAGCAGCGCAGCATAAAGGCAGAGAGGACATCGCGCACGCTGTACTTATCCACCAGCGCGGCCAGTGCCTCGGGACCCTCGTGCAGCAGCGTGGTCATGCAGCCGCGCAGTACAAACGCGGGCCGCGTGTCGCCCGGCTCTTTACCGCCAAAGATCACCGTAAGGATTCCAAGCTCGATATCGGATGCGCCCGAGGCATGCGGAACACACACAGCGAACTTCGCGCAGCGGGTCTTGGCGACAAAGAACGCCTTGTGCACTCGCAGGCTCTCGCGCACGGCGTCGAAATTCTCGATACGCAGCTGGTCGGCCAAAAGCGAAAGATAATCAGCCTGAAACCGATCGGCATACAGTTCAACATCGGCAAGCCAATCACCCTCAAGCCTGCCGCGCGGGCAACGACGATACAGCAAGATATCGCTCGCAAGGTCATCGCGGTTGATGAGCTTCTTTATGGCAAACATACGGCCCTCGCAGGCCTCAACAAACCGCACCGGGCGCTCAAAATCACCGTGAGCAGGCATAACGCCGTCATCGGTCCCCGCGCCGTCGAAACCCTCGGCAGCCAATCGCTCAAACTCAGGGGCAAACTCGCCGTCCGCATCGTGCCAAACCACCACACGACGCGGCACGTATGCGGGTAACGGTTGCAAAAACCGCAGCTTGAGTTGTTCTTCTACATCGATTTTGGGCATGGATATCCTTACCGTATCTGCAGTTACTTGATCTTTGCCAGCACATCCTGAAACTTGGCGTAGTTGACCTTAACGCCGTCATCCAGGTCGATCTTAATCATCTGGTCTGCCAAGTGGTGCAGTTTCTCCTCGTAGGCAATAGTCTCTTTGAGCTGGTCGTTGAGCTTTTTGACGCGCTTATCCAAACGCACGCGCTCGCCGCGCTCGGCACCGGCAAGGGCATCGTTGGCGTAGCCGATCTGGGCACGGTAACGCTCCTGCTGCTCGTGCACATAGTCGGTGCGGATGCGAGCCAGCAAGTCGGGCTGATAGCGATGCATGTAGACAAGGCACTTAAAGCCATTTTTCTTGCCACTGTCGAACAGCCAGTAAATGGGGCGTTTCTTATAGGTCTGGCAGTGGTCCTTATAGAAGTCCTTCAAAAAGTAGGTACGGATTACCTCGCGCGAGGTACCCTTGCCGCCGAGCGCCTCGGCAATAAAGGCCAAGTTCTGCTCAAGTGTCTCCTCGCCGTACACGGTGCGCACAAAGTCGATAAAGTAGCGCACGATGTCGTCGTCAAAGTACTCGTCGTCGGTGATGGGCAGCACGTTGTCGCTATCGGGCATAAAGGTCACGTGATCGGGATCGGGCATCTTGGCCAAATAGTCGTCAACCGTGGCACCCTGATCGGCCAGAACCAGCCCGTCCACACACAACGAATAGCGGCCAAACATGCAGCCGACGGCATAGCTTATGAGCGAGGTGATTTCGTCGCGCTTAGTGCGCACGTATTTGTTGCCCTTATAGCTCTCAGGAATCTCGTCGGCGGTGTCGAAAATGCGCGCCACCGAAACGTACTTATCCTCGACCTCGATGGGCACTTCGCCCTCCATGTTGTAGATCTTGGCAAAGATTCGGTTGAGCTCTTCCTCGTTAGCGCGAAGCTGCTCAAAGCGAGCATTAACCTCGGCCTTGCGAGCCTCGTATTTATCTTGAAGTAAAGTGGCCATGGTGGGCCATCCTTTCGTTGCTGTTGGAAACCACTGCGAAGAAACGGATTGCAGTATCCAAAAAAACCGCTAAAACGCTCTCCCCGCTGTACAGGAAGCTTGAGGAACTAAGGCGATGCAATTTCGCACCTACTCTAACTACTGGCTTTTATCTCTATATCTCTTGTCCCTTAGCGAGAGCAGATTCACCCATGCATCAAGCGTATCCTCTTTCAGCAGCATTCTTGCCGTGACGTTTCCTTTACCGTTTGCGTCCTGTAAAGCCCACCACACTGATCCATCGGGCTTAACAACTCGCAAATATTGACCATGAGCGAGAGCATTCCTCAGATGTCTAAAACGGCGTCAAGTCTTCTAAATGAACTTTTATTCTGTTTTCTCCTGCCGGTTTTGGTCTTCGCGCCCGGCTTGAATTCTGATAGCCCAGCAATCCTTTTATTAAGACAAGCCGCTGTTGATAAGCAAATGAGGGCAAACTCGTAATCTCGTTTAATAAAATCAGATGAATCGTTACCTGCTTCGTGGGCCGCTTTTGCAAGGTCATTAGGGGTATATGCCCATCTTGTTTTAACGGTACTGTCGAAACACATCTGTTCAAGAAACGAATTTGCCTGAACAGTAGCATAAATATTCAAATCAGTAATAAACCCATTGGTCTGCCTTGTGGCATCAATAGCTTCAGATTCGGATACAAATCTTTGCAAATATATGCGTAGTTTTTTCTTAGAGACATCGTCCTTATACGATTCATGAACCTGTTTTATCCACGACACATCATTCTTAAGAGGTGGATGTGCACATTTATTATTGTTAGCCTTTTTCTTCTGCGACATGTGGACTCCTAAACGAGAGGATGACATTTGAAATCCCAGGAGGTTTCAAACGAGTCATAGTCCGCCTTTGAAATTGAACGAGAGTCTTCAACGAGTGAACAAACAGTCGGTTCAGCGGCCTCATCTTGGATTATCGGTAACTGACCGATTTGGCCTACCTCAAAGTTTAGAGTCGGCGACATAAACGCCAAATCAATTTCGGCAATGGAACAGTTGCAGAAAGCCTGGATGTATCGAAGCTCGTTCGGCTCCGCAAAAAGACATGCGCCAGCTACCTCAAAAAGCATCCCTCGAGGCGCAAACCTAAAGGAGGCGAGGCTGGAAGAAATTTTTGACCAGGAAACTGCGGGCTTGAAATAGTCGTTCTGGTTCTTGATCACAAAATCAGGTGTAGAGAGATAGGTATACTTGGACAGAATTGCTTCCTTCATCTCCCGACCGTCATCAAACCAATTAACCACCTCATCGTAGTCACCCCACCACTTTCGATAGGAGCCGCCCCGAATAATCGGAAACCAACGGGAACCACTTTGCTTTGCCTCGGGCCTGCCACTGCAATCTCGCGATGTGTTGGAAGGCACCACTTCCCACCATTTCCTCAAAAAGCGGCCATTATCGCTCGTCGCCAAGCCCTGTCGCGGAGTAGCAATGGCATCGAGCCTCTTTCCTTTTGTGAACGATTCAACAAGAGCATCGCTGGCCCAGTAGGCTATAGGGGAGCCGGGGATCTGCTTGAAGGTCTCGGCGTCGCGGCGGTAGAACCAGCCGCAGCCGGGGTTTCGGATCGCCTCGAGGGCCTTCGGGGCCTGGACAGCAGCACCAACGAAGTCCGAAAGGCGCACATAGCCGCCCTTGTAGCCCTTGACGAACGAATTGTGGAACGTGTAGGTACAGATGGGCACGGTCGCGCCAGCGAAGCCCGAGTACTCAAGCTGGATGAGAGAGGTCAGCGTTCTGTTGTCGATAATCTCGTTGCGGAGCTTCTCATAGCTTCCGATGAACATCCAGACGAAAGGCGACATGACTCCGCACTCGCCGTGGTCCTTGGCGAGACTGAACATGCGAACGACAAAGCTGGAGAAGAGGTCGCTCTTCACGTCGGGGTAGTTCTTCTTGACCCACTTGCTCATGAAGGGGTTAAAGCTGCTGCTGCCCATATACGGAGGATTCGCCACGACGCAGGTAAAACGACGGGACAGTTTCTCGCAGATGGCGGCAGCGCTTTCGAGCTTAGTTTTGGCCGTAGCGGCAAAAAGGTCATCGGAACAACTCGCGGCGGCAGCCTTGAGCTCGTCGATCTCGTCCTCTGAAGGATTGAGCAGCGAACCGATCTCGCCCAAATGGCTCAGCTCCTCGGCGAGCTTCTTGTTGCCCGGGAGTTCGTCCGCTCCCAGCGGGATGCTCGAGAGCACGGTAACGTCGGCGCGCACGGCGCGCTTGAAAAAGCGACGATCGTGCTCGCGGGCGCACATGGCAAGCGCCAGTTCCGCGATCTGCGCTGCACGGGGATCGATCTCCATGCCAGCGAGGTTTTTAGTAAGAATGAGCTCGGGAATTTCGCGCTCACGATAGCCGCGCTCCTCGTACATATGGAAGAGCAATTCGAACGCATAGACCAGGATATGGCCCGAGCCGCATGCGGGGTCACAGAGGGTTATCTCCTCGGGGCTCGAGATGCGGATGAAGTCCTCGTGCTCAGCATCGGGCTCGATGTAATATTCCATGCGCTCGCGCAGCGAACTCCCCGGGTTATTGAGCATCCACAGACGGCCGAGCGAGTTCTCGACCATGTAACGCACGATCCACTCGGGGGTGAAGAGCTGCGTGGCGGGCGCGATGTCCGCCGCCGCTGCCTTGCGCTTGGACTTGAAGAACTCGTCTTTAACGTCAGCGTTGTAGTACTGATACATCCAGCCCAGAACGGTCACGCCCTTGCGCCAGCGTTCGTCAGTGAGGACGGCATTGAGCTTGCCCACCACGCCGTCGGACATCATGAGGCCCTGGGGCAACAGCAGCTCCATGGCTCCGCCCACGCGTTCAAAGACGCCCGGTAGGCAATCGGCATGCTCCTCGCACTGAGCAACAAACAGGTAGCGCCACAGCGGTTCATCCAAGCCCGCCATCTTGAGCTCGGCTATGCGATCGGTATCGACCGTCGCCATCTCCACGTCCAGTGCGTTCTCCACGGCCTCGCTGCCATGGCTGCCGTCCGCACGACTTAGTATGCGCATGCGGCTGGGAGGCCATCCGCGTGCATCCATGAAGCGAATGGCCACGATGCGGTTGAACCAGGTGTAGGCCGCACGGTCGCGCAGCGCCTCGTGACCCACCTCTGCCTGCATGCGCAGCAGTTCGTCGCGTTGCTCAATCTCAGCCGGACTTAGGGGCAGGCCGTTGATGGTCTCGGACCCAACGGGCGCGGGTGCAGGTTCGGTGATGCCATAGCGCACCATCTGCGCCTCCACGCCTTTGATGAGCTCCGTACGGGCCCAGGTGCAGAAGCTCTTAAGAGCAGAATCGTTCATGGTTGATGAGCCTTTCTAAACGCCATAAGCCACCGGTGCGCGCTTTGGCACCGGTGGCTCCGCGGGTTAGTTGATACGGATCTCGTCGTTTGCAGCGAGCGCCTGCATAAGGCGGGAGCGCAGGTCGTCCACGTAGCGCTCCACGTCCCCTGCGGACAAGAGACGACTCGGCTTGGCCAGATCGGCGCGGCGCACAGTCTTGATCTTGCGCTGGGGCACGGGTGCAGGCATGGGCGCTGACGACGCAACGGCCTTGTTGGAGATCTTCTTGACCACCTCACCCGTACTCGTGACCTCGGTGGTGCGGCGCTCGTTGTCCATACGCATGCGGGCCGCATCCACAGCGTCGTACATCCCGTTGGTTGCTGCGCTGAGCCAGTTGGCCCAGTTAGTCGCGGCAACACTCAGCTCGTTGAGGCTTTGAGCACTGTGGGCACGGTTTTTGAACGACTCGTATTTGGCGCCGGCGTCTGCTATGGCATCCTTGGCTTGATTGACAAAGCCCTTTTGACTCTCAGCCTGTGCCTGCAGGTCTTGCAGATCGCTCTCGATTCGGCACAAAAACTCATTGCGGCGGATGCCCAGCAGCTTTTTCATGTCGTCCTCGACGGGATCCATAAGCGGCTGCAGGTCTTTAATGCGGCCGTAGGGCTTGGGATCTTTGAGAACCTCACGCACCTTTGCCACATTCTCAACCGCGCTGGGAATGTCATCGGAGGCATACTCGATACCCTCGGTGCGGCTCAAGAAATCCTTGGCGTGGTCAAACGCTGTTCGCTGGTTGGACTCGAAGAACTCAACCACCTTATCAAAGTCTTCCTTGGCATCGAGCAAGCGGTCCTCATGCTTGGTGAACGTGGTCAAGAACGCCTCGGCCTCGTTCTGGTCCTTAAGGACGTCGGCCACCTCCGAGCGCATCTTCTCGCACTCGTCCTCACCGGGATACGGGTAGGCCGGCTTGATGCCCGTGTAGTAGTCGCGTGCCATGGCGAGGCACGCCTCGCGCAAGCCCTCAAGGCGCTCTTTGAGCTCGGCCACGAGCTTATCCTCGTTGGAGGGCACGGTCTTGAGATCAAACAGATCACGCATGAGCTCTCCCGTGGCGCGCAGCAACCGGTCGCTCATGCGCACGCGCAAGCGCACCTGGGCCTTATCGGCATCCTTGCGCAGGAGCGCCACCATGCGGCTATCGTTAGCTTGAACCGTCTGGCCGCCAAACAGCACCTGCGCGCGCTGCTCCACCACAAGCTGCGCCACCACATTTGCGATGTCGACCTCGCGCCAGCCAAAGGGCCTTTGCTGGTACTGGCGCTGGATATCGCCCATAGCGGTATCCAGATGGCGCTGGTGCTGCACTTTGAGGTAGTCCTCGACCTCCTTGAGCGCACGCGTGTTACCCGCGTTCATGCCAGCGAGCCCCGCTTGAACGTTGCCCGCCAGAGTGGAGCGGATATCGGAATCGCTCGTGACCGGCGCGCCGATATAGCCGGCCTTTTCAAAGACCACATCGCACAGCTGCGCCAGCACCTGCTCAAAGACCTGGGCGGGTTTGGCAGCACGGATCTCAATCATGCGCCCGTTGACGGCGCATCGTGCATGGAGCACCGCCTCAGCCAAAAGGGCGTCAGCCTCTTTCTCGTTAAAGTCCTTCTCGCGCATTTTGGCCTCGACGATCTGGCGGGTACTCGGCGGTAGCTCCTGCAGGTTGCGCGTCTGGGCGTACATGCGAATCTTAGCGGCGTTGACGAGTGGGGCCCAATAATCCACCTCGTCGCTCAAGGCCACGATGGCCTTATCCACGGATTTCAATGCCAGCTCGGCATCGTCCGCACGGCCCAGATCGCTGGCCATGGTCACCACGGATAGTTCCATGCCGCCCATGTTGGATCCATGAATCGAGCCATCCACGTAGCGGTCAAAGGGGAAGTCGTTGGTCCCGCGGTTGAGTTTGCGCGCAGTGTAGATGCTTTCGAACAGGCGCTTCTTGATGTACTCAATCATCTTCGCGTTGTCGATCGGGGTGCGTGCGATCTCCTGCGCTATCTCCTGCTCCTCGTCGGTGAGGAAGCTATAGGTATCGCCCTGGCGTGCCACGTAGCTCTCGCGCTCCAAGCGGGCAAGAGATTCCTTGACGCGGTCCTTAAGGGCGCGCTTGTCCACGTCCAGGCTATCGATCATAAGGATGGAGATGTTCTCGACCGTGGCCTTGACGTAGCCGATGTAGCGGATCAAGTACAGGAGCTTAAGCACCTGAACGTCGTAGGGTTCAAGGCCCTCCGCGTTCTCGGCCGCACGGACCGCGCGGTCGACCACCAGGCTGATGCCGTGCTCAAGATCTTTGGAGATAGTGTCGAAGAAGCGCCAGAACGGCACGAGCGCACCGGTCTGGTCATGCTGGATGACCTGAGCGCTCTCCTGGAATGCGCTCAGCATGGAGCGCTCGCCCGTGGACATGTGCTTGGCCTTAACACCATGCTTGCGTACCTCGGTCATCACGTCGGGCAGGAGCTTAAACTGATAGCCCACAAACGGGTAGCTGGCGACAAACTCCTTGGAGTTGGCGAAGCCGGCAAGGTCGGAGCGCGAGCCACCCTCAAAGGTAAAGTTGTTTTTGAGCACGGCGGCGTCTTGCTCGTAGACCTGTGCAAGCATATCGGCCGCCGGCGCGGTCTTCTCGAGCACGCGGCGCTGGATGACCTCGTCCACGCTAGAGCTGGAGAGCGAAAGGCGGGTATTGAAGCGGCCTTGGATCTTTGAAAAGTCGTTGCCCACGGGCAGGCTCAGGTTGTCGATGGCCTCCTGGCTCGTGACCATCACCCACACGCGGCCACCGCAGGCGGCACCCAGCTCCTCGACGATGGTCTGAAGGCTCAGCATAAGGCTTGGGTCCTGGTCGTTTGTAATAAACTGACCCACCTCGTCGACCATAAAGAGCAAACGGAAGTTGCCGCCGTGGGCCGCTGCCTGAGCGTCCACGTAGTCCTTGACCTTTTTGGCAAAGACATCAGGGGCCAAAACCTCGTCCTCAGAACCCTCGAGCCAGTTCCATGCGGCCTTTTCGCTCATGCCGAGCACGCTCTGCAGCACCTCGACGACGTCGTCCTCAAAGTAGCTGTAGGTGTCGCGGGTCTGGAGCCAGGACTCGCCGTTGACGCGCTCAAAGGCCTCGCGGAACTCCTGGGTCTTGCCCAGGGAATCGATGTGGTCCTCGAGCTTTGCAAGCTTTAGGTCCTCACCGTAGAAGCCGCGCGCCTCGTAGAACATGCGCTCAAAGCCGCGAAGCAGCGCCGTGGGAGCCGTATCACCCTGCTTCCACTGGCCCGCCTTGCTATCGATGTTAAAGAGGATGGCCTGCGTGGGCACCGAGCAGGCGCGCTCCATGGCAGCCGCGACCATGGGGTCGACGATTTTGCCGTCAAAGTAGAGGATGGCGCTCTTACCACCGATCTGGCGATTCTCGAGCAGGTAGCTCAGCATCTTGAGGAAGTGCGATTTACCGGAACCGAAGAAGCCACTGATCCACACGCCGATCTTGTCGGTGGGCACATCAATGGCATCACCGTATGCCTTGAAGAACGTGGCAAGGTGCCCTTGCAGCTCGCGCGTCACCACGTACTCGTCAAGCTCCTGACGGATGGACCCATCTTTTGAATCCTGGACCTTGACCACGCCGTTGATGGAGCGGTTAATGTCTTTTGCAAAGAGGTCGCGAATGATCGTGTTGTCCATGGGTGCTCCTTTGGGTTTGGGAACGTTATGGCAAAGGGTTGTTACCGGCGGCGGGGCCTTGTCTGCGGGAAGCCGTGCTTACGAGATATCGATGGCGCGGTAGTAGTTATCGGCCGGCAGACGGTTAAAGAGCTGGAAAGAAGAGCCGTTGAAGCTGCCCGGATAGGCAGCGACCACAGGCACCTCATCAAAATCCGCAAGCATGCAGTGGAGAAGCGTGTGCATGCGAAAGAATGGGAAGACCTCGCCCGCGCCGGTGAGGAGAATGACGTCTCTGGGCGCGAACGGCTCGGTCTGCTCAAGGATGTACGCGGCAACTTTCTCGGGCGAGGCGAACTTGGCCACGTCCTCGAGCACGCGCTGGGTACCGCGGCGCTCCTCTTGGCGCTGGATAGCCTTGAGGACCCGGCGCTTTTCGAGAATTGCCAGCACGGCGTCGTAAAGGGTCACGACCTTGAGCGTGCATGGAAGCTTGCCGGCCTCGGCATCGCGTGAAAGGGTGTCAAATAATGCACGCGCCTCAAACTCCAGCGCGGGGTCATAGCAAAAAGTGTGGAAGCCGATCTCATTGCCTATGCCCTTGTTGGCCAAAAAGTCCTCGCTGCACAGGCACTCGCGCAGAAGCTGCGCACGGCGCTCAAATTCCTGACAGGCACGCTCGGAGCGGGCATGCGCCGCCACGACGCTCTTGCGGGAATGGATGCCGATATTGGTGGTGAGATCGGTCGCCGGGGTGATAACAGGGTCGACGGCGCTTTTGACGGGAGCCACGCTACATCACTGCCCTGCCGGTAAGGGCCGCGATAAGCGACTGCTCGCCCAGCTGAACCAAGGCTCGCTCGACATCGGAATCGAGGAAGAGTGGTGACAGGCGCTCGGACTCCGGGCCCTGGCCCTCGCCGATAAGGCCGGCATGGCGGAGCGTCTGGCGGAGCGAGCCCTTAATGCGCTTGACCGTGGCCTCGGTCCAGCGGGCCGCGTCCGGATACTCCGTGGTAAAGCGTGTCATAAAGGCGTTGAGGTCAACCGCCGTAAAGGCATAATCGAAGTTTTGCAGGCGCTCCCCTACCTCGACGAGCACGAGCTCGCGCACGATATCGTAGCGGCAAATCATGCTATAGAAGATGGCCTGGTCCGCCTGCGTGGGAGTGCCGGATGCCATGAGGCTGGTTAGGGATGACGCAGCCTCGACGGCGGTTTTGGGGTCGATGCCACGCGCGGCGCATGCGGCGTCTGTGGGCACCATGGCGTCGAGGCGGCGAAGGCACACGGTTGCGCGGTTGGCGGCCATGCGCTCCGTGGGATATTGAAAGAGGTTCTCGCTCTTTACGCGTACAATGACCTGCTCGTCGCTTGCGCCCTGTATACGCAGGGCAGCGACGATGCGCATCTCATGCGGGAGGAATTGCTCGCGGGTGAGCACCCCCCCCCCGAACGCTTTTTGTGGTTATATCCACAGTACACGCTCCAAGGGTGTCAAAGGCTGTCACAAGTGCGCCGCAACCCGGCAGGCAGGTGCGGCGCACATGACAATAATCATACCTGTTAGTAAAAAAGTTACCACGCCCAGAGTGTCAAATGTTGAGCAACAAAATTAAATCCGGTTAACGGTCATTTTCGCAGCTCAGAAGCTTTGACGAGGTCCCCAAATCACACTTGCCAGACAACCGCGCTTACGAATGCAGGCACGCACACGCCCAACGCCATCCTCCGCTATATTCAACATAGAGTTATACATATGCTTCTATGTAAGGAGCTTCATATGTCTGTCGTAAAGTCTATTTCTGATCAGACGCGCGCACTAACTACCATTCAGGAACGCGAAGATCACATTCAACGTGCCATCGCTCGTGGCTACGACGACCTCACCAACGGTCGCGTACGCCCCTGGAAACAAGCAAAGGCCGAGGCGGATCGGATACGAGCCTCGAGATAATCCCTCCCCCATGTAACCATCCTGTAAATCATAGCGGCGCACTCGGGTTTTGCTGTGATTCGGTCGCGCCTGACGCTCCACTGTGCTAAAGTATCCCGAACGTTCAAACGACTACGAGGGGAACTAGAAGATGGCACGTGTGCACAACTTCTCAGCTGGCCCGGCCGCGCTGCCTACAAGCGTGCTCGCCGAGATCGCCGACGAGATGATGGACTACCGCGGTTGCGGCATGTCCGTGCTCGAGATGAGCCATCGATCTAGCATGTACCAGCAGATTATCAACGACGCCGAGGCAACCCTGCGCCGTCTGCTGAGCATCCCCGACAACTACCGCGTCCTGTTTTTGCAGGGCGGCGCCACGCTGCAGTTTGCGGGCATCCCCATGAACCTCATGCGCCGCGGCCGCGCCGGCTACGTCGTGACCGGCAACTTTGCCAACAAGGCGTACAAGGAGGCCGCCAAGTACGGTGAGGCCGTGCTGCTCGCGAGCTCCGAGGACACCAACTTCGACCGCATTCCCTACATGGCCGACGTCAACGCACGCATTGCCGCCGAGGCCGCGGGCGAAGGCCTCGACTACGTCTACATCTGCCAGAACAACACCATCTTTGGCACCATGTACCACGAGCTGCCCGCTTGCGGCGATGTGCCGCTGGTCGCCGATGTCTCGAGCTGTTTTCTGTCGCAGCCGCTCGACGTTGAGCGCTACGGGCTCATCTACGCCGGCGCGCAGAAAAACGCCGGTGCCGCGGGCGTGACCGTGGTCATCGTTCGCGACGACCTCATCGCCGAAGGCCCCGCCTTTGCGCAGACGCCGCAGTACCTGGACCTCAAGACCCAGGCCGCCAAGGGCTCCATGCTCAACACGCCTAACACCTTTGGCATCTACGTATGCGGCAAGGTATTCCGCTGGGTCGAGGAGACCGGCGGACTTACCGCCATGGCCGAGCGCAACTGGGCCAAGGCCAACCTGCTCTACGACCTGCTCGAGCACAGCGAGCTGTTCCATGGCACCACGCAGGCCGGCAGCCGCTCCATCGCCAACGTCACCTTCCGCACCGGCGACGCCGAACTCGACACGGCCTTTGTCACAGGCGCGGCCGAGCACCAGATTCAAAACGTCAAGGGCCATCGTCTGGTGGGCGGCATGCGCGCCAGCGTCTACAACGCCGTCACCATGGAAGACGTTCAGGCGCTGGCCACGTACATGAAGGACTTCGAAGCGCAGCATAGTTTGAGCCCGCGATCTAACTAGCCCGCAACCCGCGGGCCGACCAGCCACTTCAAACCACTTGTTTCAAACAAACCTGCTAAGGAGTTTTCCATGCGCAAGATCAAGACCATCGACGACATCACCAAAGACGGCGAAGTCGAGTTTGGCGAGGGCTACGAGTTTGTAAGCACCGCCGAGGAGGCCGACGCCATCCTGATGCGTTCCACCGACCTGCACGGCTACGAGCTGCCCGAGGGCATCCGCGCCATCGCCCGCTGCGGCGCCGGCGTCAACAACATCCCCGTCGAGGAGTACGCCAAGAAGGGCGTCGTCGTCTTTAACTCCCCCGGCGCCAACAGCAACGCCGTCAAGGAGCTCGTCCTGGGCATGCTGGTGCTTTCGAGCCGCGGCGTCGTGCAGTCGATGAACTGGGTGCGCAACAACGCCGACGACCCCGAGATTCAGGTCGATGCCGAAAAGGCCAAGAAGGCCTTTGTGGGCCGCGAGCTCAAGGGCAAGCGCATCGGCGTCATCGGCCTGGGCAACGTGGGCTCCAAGGTCGCCAACGCCTGCGTCGACCTGGGTATGGACGTCTACGGCTACGATCCGTTCATTTCCGTCGAGCACGCGTGGGTGCTGAGCCGCGAGGTGCAGCGCGTGGGCACGCTCGAGGATCTGTGCCGCGGCTGCGACTACCTCACCGTGCACGTGCCCAGCAAGGCAGACACCATCGGCATGATCAGCACCGAGCAGATCGACCTGCTGGCGCCCGACGCCGTGCTCATCAACTACGCGCGCGAAACCATCATTGACGAGGACGCCGTCGACGCTGCCCTGCGCGAGGGCAAGCTCAGCTGGTTTAGCTGCGACTTTGCCACGCCCAAGACCGTCAAGATGCCCAACACGTTTATCACCACGCATTCGGGCGCCGGCACCGGCGAGGCCGAGGCCAACTGCGCCGACATGGCCATCAGCGAGCTCAAGGATTACCTGGAAAACGGCAACATCGCGCACAGCGTCAACTACCCCGCCTGCAGCATGGGCAAGGCGCGCGCCGCAAGCCGCATTGCCTGCCTGCATGCCAACGTGCCCAACATGATCGGCCAGATCACGGCCATTCTCGCCAAGGACAACGCCAACGTGCAGCGCATGACCAACGAGTCCGCTGGCGAGAACGCCTACACCATGTTCGACACCGATGAGCACCTGGACGGCAGCACGATCGAGGCGCTCAAGCAGATTCCGTCGATGTATCGCGTGCGCGTGATTAAATAGCGCCGGCGCCAATCCTGCCAGACAGACCACGAAGCCCATTCGGCCCCCGTTTTCACGAAACGGGGGCCGATTTTGTTGCTCCGGACGACTTTAAAATGATACCCAGAACAAGTTTTTTCAGATAATCGATAGTGAGGCTCCAGTCGCTAAGCACACCCGCTTTGATAAACAGCTTTATCAGGGACTTTATTAGGTAAAAATCGGTCTCTATGTGCCGAATGTAAGTTGACTGTCCATTTTCCGAAACAACTTATTCTAGGTAGCATTTTTAAGGCCCTTCCAAGGCAAAATATAAGTATTTTGCGACCAAAACTCTAGTCCGCGCGACCATTTTCCGCCCGCGCGGCTACATTCCCGCCCAATCGATAAAAATCTCCTCACGAAGCCGCCGTTCGAGCTCCTGCTGTCGCGGCGTCTTGTCTTTCAGCGGCACATCGAGATAGGACATGATGAGCTCCATCACCACGCGGAAGGCATCGGAGTCGGCCAGCTGGCCATAGGTCATCAGAACGACGGGATATCCCATCGCTTGCAAGGCCGTCGTTCGATCGGAGTCCGAGATCTTGGATTCAATGGATCCGTGAATGGCTTTACCTTGGCATTCAACCAGACACTCTCGACTGCCGTCCTTATTTGCCAGCAGGATATCGGCATAGCGCCTATCAAGCCCCGAAATCAGGCGGGCGCTGCGCGTCATACGAATCTCAACGTTATTGGTAAGGCTCAGCCCTTCGCCGCCGCGCAACCTCGTAAGGCCAAACAGCATCGAAGCCTGGACCTCGAGCGGCGATGCCGCCACCCCCGTAATGCATTTCGCGGCACGCGTGAACGATTTAGCGCCGCGGAGCCCCGGGATCTTATCGACGTACTCGGTAAGCTCAGAGAGCTCGATCAAGGGAGGTCGTTTCCACAAGTCCGTTGGATTCCCCGAGACATCCTTTACGTTTTCCCAGCCCGACCGTGCGTCACTCCATCGGCTCCCATATGCCTGCTCAAGTGCCGACTTTACCTGAGGCGCAATCTTGCACACGGCAAAGGTGCCGCACATCTCATACATGCACATGATTAGACGCTCGTTTGAGACCGAGGAAGCCAGAGTCAGCAGGGTAAAGAGTGGGGACGCAACATCGAGGCCAAACTCCGTCTGCCGCACGGAATCAAACGGCCTCTCCCCGTTCCAAACATGCCTGACAATGCGATCGCCCTTACGTCCGCAGCTGCCCTGCGCCAACACGTGTAACGGGGTGCCCAGGAAATGCGTGACGAGCGGATGCTCACATAGGTGCTCCCTGCGCGGATCGTCCGCAGAATCGGGCAGGTCCGGCATTATTGCCAAGACCTGTGGAGGTATCCGGTGATACCGAAAGGCAGATATGTCGCACAGCATGTCGTCCATGAAGGGTACGTACCCGCTGCGTCGCTTGTGAACCCGCTCGGACGGCAAACGCGCTGGCTCGGCCTGCGAACGGTAAATACTGCCACGCCCACGTCGCGGATCTCTCAGGAGGCTTACAATCGGTTTGGAAAGCAAACTGATTGTGAGGTTGCATATGGTTGATGAGGACTTTGCCTGGCGGCTTGCGCAGGAGCTTGTGCGGATCGAAAGCTCAGACCCGGGCGCGTATGAGGACGAGATCGAGCGCTTCATTAAGAGGCTCATTGAGCAGCAGCTGGCACAACTTGATAGTTCTGCGCTCGATGCCGTGCAGATTGAGGAGCTCGAAGTGCTGCCCGGGCGCCGCAACCTTAAAGTCACCGTGCCGGGCCAAAGCGACGAGCCGCGGCTGATCTATATCTGCCACATGGATACCGTCACCTTGGGCGATGGCTGGGACGCAGACATCGCACCGCTTGGGGCGGTTGTGCGCGACGATAAACTCTATGGCCGCGGTGCCTGCGATATGAAGGGTGGCCTGGCCTGCGCTATTGCCGCACTGATCCATACGCTCGAGCGCGTGGCGGCGGATGGCGCGTTGCCCCGCCGCGGCTTTTCGCTCATCTGCTCGGTCGACGAGGAAGACTTTATGCGCGGCTCAGAGGCCGCGATCGATGCTGGTTGGGTCGGCTCGCGCGAATGGGTGCTGGACACCGAGCCCACCGACGGGCAGATCCAGGTGGCGCACAAGGGTCGCACGTGGTTCGAGATTGAAATGGCTGGCGTGACGGCGCATGCGAGCCAGCCTTGGAAGGGCGCGGATGCCGTCGCCGCCATGGCCGAGGTCGTGTGTTCGCTTCGTCGCGCGTTTGCGGCGCTACCTTTACATGAGGAGCTGGGGCCATCGACCATCACGTTTGGACAGATCGAGGGTGGCTACCGTCCCTATGTCGTGCCCGACCACGCTAAGGTCTGGGTCGATATGCGCCTGACCCCGCCGACTGATACGGCCGCCGCGACGCGCATGGTACAGCAGGCCATTGTCGCTGCCGAAGCCGCGGTCCCCGGCTGCCATGGAAGCTATACCGTGACAGGCGACCGCCCCGCCATCGAGCGCGATCCAGCCTCTCCCCTTCTAGCTGCACTCAAGCGCGCAGCAGACGATGTGACAAGCGCGGACACGACCGTCGGCTTCTTTACCGGCTACACCGATACCGCCGTCATTGCCGGCAAGACGGGCAACCGCAACTGTATGAGCTACGGCCCCGGATCGCTCGCGCTCGCGCACAAGCCCAACGAGTATGTGCCCCACGCCGATATCAATCGTTGTCAGCAGGTGCTAATCGCGCTCGCCGATAACGTGCTCTGGGACGCGAACGGCCAAGTTGGGGCATAATAAGCCGCGAACAAACCGACTCGCGCGTTAGGACCGCCCATGAAAGCACTTCCGTTTCCCTGCATCCGCCCGGCTCAGGACCGTGTGCTCGAGGCGCTGCCTGCGATGGGCGGTATCCTGAGCGGCAACGACGCCCTGCGCGGCGCCATTGCTGACGGCCTAATGCTCAAGGATCCAGGCGCGGCGTATTACGTGTACGAATGCTCGGGCGAGCCGGGACGCGTGACGGGTGTCGTGGCGATCTGCCCGACGAGTGTACTTGCGGACGGCAAGGGCGATGCCAGCGCCGACGTGGCCGCCGCCGCGCGCGCGATCGCCGAGCTCAAGGTGCAGCCGCGCCCCGTGTCGCTCGCCTACGAGGCCTCGCCCGTCATGGATATCATCCTGGGCGCCGCCAAAGAGGGCGCGTCGCTCTACGCCGTCACCGACCCCGCGGGCATTACGCACCGCGCGTGGGAGGTCAAGCGCGAGGACGCCGTCGGGGCCATCCGCGCTATGCTCGACCAAGCACCGGAGCCGGCACTGGCCGACGACCCCGCCTACGCCGCCGCTCTGACCGGGGCGTCGCAGCTGCTGGCCGATGAGGCCCATGCCGCCGGAACGTACACCGGCAAGGAGCCGTTCAACTTTACCGTTGCCGTGCTCTTCCCCGCCGCGCAGGTCAGCGGCGCCGCGCCGCAGGTTCCGACGGGCCTGCTCACGCACCAGGTCGCGCGGTTCTAGCAAGACCAGACCGCCCAGCACAAAAATCGGCAGCTCAACAAACAGGGGCGGAGATGCAGCAGGTACATGCATCTCCGCCCCTTTTGCGTCGAGAAGTTAGCCGACGACCCGTGCCGCCGCGCTCGCGTTATCCGCGCTGCGGACCCGCTACCGCCACCAGCGGCTCAAGACCCAACTCGCGCGCATAATCTTCCTGCGTAAAGACTTCGACCAGTTCAAACGTGTCAGTCGCATCGCCAAACGCAAAATGCAGCACCGAGCAATTGCCCGGCACGCGCTCGCGCTCGTCGGCCTCCGTGCCCTTCACGTGATCCAAAAACTCCTTGATGGCCGACCCGTGGCTCACCGCGAGCACGCACGAATGGTCCGGGCGTCGCATAAGATCGGTCAGCGTCGTCACCATGCGCTCGCGCACCTGCATCTGGCCCTCACCGCCAAACTGGCGATAGAAATCGCGCCACGGGCGCTCGGGCATAAGCATCACGCGCTCGGCCTCAAAGTCGCCAAAGAACCACTCGCGCAGACCGTCCAGGCGCTCGTACGTCATGCCCGACCACAGGTTGGCGATGGTCTGTTCGGTGCGGTGCAGCGTAGAGGTGTAGGCGTGGTCGGGCTCAATGCCGCGCGCACGCAAGAACATGCCGGCACGCGCCGCCTGATCGCAGCCCAGCTGTGTGAGCGGCGAGTCACTCCACCCCTGAATGATACGCTTAAGGTTGAATATCGTCTGTCCATGACGGACCAGATACAGATCTTTATTCATAGGGGTCCTTTCGTTCGTTACCAACCCAAGAGCGAAAACGCCCCATCGCAATAGCCAAAATGAAGCACGGCACCGTTGTCGGGCAGCTCTCCCCCGCCAGTCACATACTCAAGAAACTCCTGGCAGGCTGAGCCGTGGGAAACCGCCAGCACGCAGTCGTGCTGCGGCCTGGCCATGATGCGGGACAGCGCCGCGACCATACGTGCGCGAAGCTCACTTTCCGACTCGCCACCAAAGGCAACCGGATAATCGCCCCAGGGTTGCGCCGGCATCTCGCGGTTTAATGTGCCCTCCAACGAACCCAAATGCCACTCGCGCAGTTCATCGACCAGCTCTATGGAACGACCCTCGCCAACGATAATCTTTGCCGTGTGGAGCGCCCGCCCCAGCGGCGACGAATACACATGGTCAAAGGTCATGCCGCGGTCCTCGAACGCCGCGCGCGTCGCCAGCGCCTGCTCGCGCCCGCGCGCCGTGAGCGGCGAATCGTGCCAACCCTGCAAAATGTTCTTCACATTGAGCTCGGTCTGCCCATGCCGCACCAAATACAGATCGGCCACACGTCCTCCCCTCGCACCACCACAAAGGGGACAGGCACCTTTGTGGTGGTTTTGCCGCCGGATCGCACCGCAACGACGCGCAACTACAGCAGCACGTCGGCAAGCGAACGCTTGGGCACGTGATGCACCTGAGCCTCATCGCGCCAGTAATTGATAGAGCCATCCGGGTTGGAGTCGATCGCGTCGATCACCTGCGTCTCGACTGGCACGCCAAAAGCCATGATCAGCTTGAGCTCATACTTGTCGCCATCGAGCCCCATCGTATCGATCGCGCGGGGCGTAAAGGCCTTGAACATGCAGGCCGCCACCTCGGGCGTGGCGCTGCGCGCGGCGAGCATCATCGTCTGGGCGGCAATGCCGGTGTCGACCTCGGTGATGGGAGCGGCGGGCTTACCCGGAACAGTGCGCTCGGCAAGAATCGCGATGTAGCCGGTCGGGCGCTCGCCCTCATCGGGACCCGGCCAGTCCTTGAGCGCACCGGCCCACGCGAGCTCATCAAATACACGCGCGCAGTCCTCGGCACCGCTCACCACATGAAAACGCAGACGCTGAGCATTGGCGCCACAGGGAGCCAGGTGCGCCAGCTCCGCCAGCTCGAGCAAAAACTCGCGCGGCACGCGCATGGACTCGTCAAATCGGCGGCACGTGCGGGCGCGGCGGACCAGCGCGTCAAACGTGTCCAGGCCAAGCTTTTCGCAACCCTGCTTTGCCATCGATTCGACACTCGACGGTGCCTCGGGAACTGCTTCGTTCATAGGGACCCCCAATACAAGCCAATTGTCCTTAGGAAAATCTAACCTAAAACGTAGGCAATAACGAACAGGGCTGCAATGTTCTACACCTGTTGAATAGAAAATCGCGACGTGGGGAACAACGGAAACAATTCGGGGCCTTTGGGTTACGTTTCGCCCTCCCCGACCCATACGTCAGCGCCCTTAGGGGATACTGGTTGTAACGATCAAGGCTTATGCCGCACGGAAAGGAGACATTATGGGCATCTTTAAGAACGATGACCAAAAATCGAGCCAGTTTGGATTTGACGAGAAAAGCATGGCAGGCAAAGCCGTCAAGGCCGTGCGCTGGATCTACGCCATCACGGGCGTCGTGGCGCTCATTGCTGGTATCGCGCTGCTTTTTGCACCCGCCAAGTCCCTCGTCTTTTTGACGACCGTCCTGGGCTTCTACTTTGTGATTACGGCAGCCATCAGGCTGTTCACTGCCATTTTTGAGCCGCTGCTGCCCACCGGCTGGCGCGTCACGAGCATCATCTCCAACCTACTCATTATCCTGGGCGGCGTCATAATCCTGCGCAACCAGGCCTTCTCGACCGCGACGCTCACCACGATGGTGGTTATCGTGGCCGGCTTTGGCTGGATTGTCGAAGGTGTCATGTCCATTCTGGAGTCCGAGCTTTCGTCCAACCGCGCCCTCGCTATCCTGAGCGGCGCACTTTCCATCATCGCCGGCATGTTCGTGTTTATCTATCCGCTGTGGTCGGCCAAGATGCTCGTCATCTTTAGCGGCGCCGCGCTGCTGGTGTTTGGCGTAACGCTGATTGTTCGCGCTATTCAATTTGGCAAACTGGTGCACTAGATGCCGCGAACGCTCTTTATTGATGCCGACGCCTGCCCGGTCACGCGCGAGTCGATTGACTGCGCGCGGCGGGCGGGCGTCGCCGTTGTTATCGCCGGCAACAGCACGCAAAACCTGGAACGGCACATTCGCCGCGACGACCCGCGCGATGCCGAGCACGCGCGTCGCGGCTTTTGGGTCACGACGCGCGACGTGAGCGTGGGCGCCGACAGCGCCGACTTTGCCATTGTCGAACGCCTGCAGGCGGGCGACGTGGTCGTGACGCAGGACATTGGCTTGGCGAGCATGGTGCTCGGGCGCGATGCCGCCGCCATCGGTGTGCGCGGGCGCGTGTACGACAAGGCGACTATCGATATGCAGCTGTTTATTCGCCACGAGGAAAAGAAGGTACGCCGCGCCGGCGGACGCACTCGCGGTCCGGCAGCATTTACCAGCGAAGACCGCGCCCGCTTTAAACGCAACCTCACCGAGTTGCTGCACTAACCAAGGTAGGTTTTTGGGACATGCCTAATAATCTACCTTTTTGTTTTGCCGATTGACGCGCATCCAACGCCCAGGTCATGGCGGTGGAATTTATGGCATGTCCTAGTTTTACGGCATGCCCCAAACATCCACTTAGAACCCAAAGGCGGAAAGGATAAGGCCCCAGCCAGCGCCGATGACGTACATCATGATCAGGAACACGACATTTTCGCGGGCGCTGCGGTTGGTGCGGAACAGCACCAGATAACCCACGCCGGCGGAAATGAGCGTGCCGGCGAGCATCGGCGCCAGTTGCAGCGCGCCTTCCAGATACAGCTGTGTAATGACCACGCTCGCCGAGCAATTGGGAATCAGCCCGACAAGCGCCGAACCCAGGACAGCGAGTGTCTCGTTGCCGCGCAGGAACTGCTCGATCGCGGACTCGCCGAACGTCTCGAGCACGGCGACCAGAATCAGCGTCACCAGAAAAATGAATACCGAGACCTGCACGGTGTGCGAGATCGCACTGCGGATGATCGACAGGACAGGCGTCCCTTCGTGGGAGTGGGAGTGACCGTGACCATCATGGTGTTCATGTTCGCCCTCATGACCGTGATCGTGGCCATGTCCGTGTTCGTGCTCGTCCTCGTCTTCATCACAACCGCAATGGTCGCGCTCGCACAGCTCGTGGATGTGGTCGGCGCTCACGCCTGCCTCGGCCACCTCGTCGATGATGTCACCGCCGCTGTGGTCGTCGTGCGCGCAGTTCACGTGGGCCGGGTTGGCCGCGGTTCCCAGCACGGTACGGCGAATCGCCGCGTGCGCGCGGGCGTTACGGCGCAGGCCGCGAATGGCAGCGTCCACGATAAAACCCGTGACCAGTGCGATCAGCGCTTTCGAAGCCAAAAGCATCGCCATAGTCTGCACGGGAACCTGCTCGGCAAGTAGCAGCGGCAGCATCTCGTCGGAGGTCGAAAGGAACACCGCCACCAACGTGCCCAAGGTCACGACACGGCCGGCGTACAGCGTGGCCGCCATGGCCGAAAAGCCGCACTGCGGCACCATGCCCAGCAGCGAGCCAACCACGGGACCCGCAGCGCCGGCGCGCTTGATAGCGCCGTTGACGCGGTCGCCCGCAACGTGCTCAAGTGTCTCGAGAGCAAGATACGTCACCAACAAAAACGGCACCAGCGACAGCGTGTCCTTGCCGGCGTCGAGCAGAATATCAATCAGTAAATCCATGACGGATGGAACCTTTCGTGTCTTTCGGCAGCATTGTAAAAGTCCTAGCGGTCAACTAGGGTATTGTAGTTGTCCCGGGCGCGGTGCCAATAGTTGCCTATGGTAAACTATCATCTCGCCATAACTCAGTAGCCTCGAGCCGCACAACGCGGCCCGTCCAAGGAGTAGCATATGAACGTATCGCAAGCACTCGAATACGAGCGCCAGCCGTTTATCCCCATGTTTATCTACGGCGACCACGGCGCCATGGAGTCCGAGCGCCAGAAGGGCGAGGAGGCCCTCAAGGTGCTCGAGACCGAGTACTTTACCGCCGAGGGCGACCCCGGCTTCGACTTTGCCACCGTGCGCGACCTGGCCGACCGCAACCGCGACCTGTGCGACCAGATTGGCGAGGCGCGTCTGCGCAACGTGACGCCCGCGACGCTCTCGCGCGGCCTGTCCGATACCGACACCTGCGCCGCCATCGGCAAGATGCAAAAGCGCACCGCCGCGTCCGTTATGCGCGAAATCCGCGGCGACCGCGACGCGCTCGGCGTGGCCTACGCCCGCAAGCCCATCCAGGGCACCGTGCTCGGTATCGACATCGAGACCACCGGCCGTGCACCCGAGCGCGGCTATATCATCAACGTGGGCTGGGAGATCATGGAGCTCACCAGCGACGCCGTCCCGCATGACGCCGAGGCACACTACTGCGGCCTGCCCGACATCTACCGCGGCGAGGATGTGCCGTTGTCGAATATCCACCACATCACCTGGGACGACATCGACGGCAAAAAGCCGTTCCGCGAGAACAAAGAGCTGCAAAAGCAGCTGCTCAAGCTTATGAAGAAGTACCCGTACATGGCACACAACGCCGCCTTTGAGGACAGCTGGTTCAAGATCCACCTGGACGGCTACGCCGAGGCACGCCGCGCCGGCAAGATCATCGTCATCGACTCGCGCCAGATCTGCCGCAGCCTGGACGCCGACGTGCGCTCGCTCCCCCGCGAGTCCGCCCCAGCCGCGCTCGAGAACTGGGCGCGCCGCCGTGGAACCCTCGCCGCCGACGCCAACGAGCAGCACCTGGGCCTCGACGACACCGACCTCATGCTTCGCACGGTACAGGCCGAGTTCAACCTCAAGAACCTGTTTGCGAAATAGCAACGTCTGAGACAAACACTGCTTGCTCACGAGCGGCCTCGCAGCGGGAAACACCGCAGCGGGGCCGCCCTACGTTCCACAGATAGAACTGCCATCACAAATTCTGAACCCTCATTTTGAACGATTTCGGCCAATTCCCGACACGTAATTCGTTGTCGGATGGTGATGCATCGATATCAAATGTGCAGCAATTGAGTTTTTATATGCTATAGCTAAGCTGCGAGAACATTGATTTTAGGCGTGCCAGCCCATAATCGCGTCAAGCTTTTGGACAGCATTTGGTTAGGCCCCTAAAACGGCTTTCCCACTCAGCGCCATCAACACGGCATTAGCTGACACGATATATACCATGAGTATCGTATTGTCACATACCACTGCAAAAGCGGTCTACCAGGCCGCGCATTCGGCTTCTGCGAAAGACACCGAGCCCTGTAACCCTGCCGCGATTTACGGATCATGTCCCACCGGAACGCTCCTTGACGCAGCCGCAGAATGGCTCACCAAACACGATGTTTCCCTCGACGCAAATGATTGCCTCGAGGTAATGGTGTTTGATCGCAAGAATGCGCGCTATGCAACGAACTGTCAATGCCACGTTTCGTCAAAACGATTCTCGAACTCACGCTTTATAGAGCTCAAAGATGGCATCTTCATTGTTGGCGTTGAGCTTTGCGCACTTCAGGCCGCCACCTATCTCCCTTTTCGCGAACTGGTGGAGTACTACTTTGAATTGTGCGGCGCTTACTCCCTTGGAACCGACTCTTCCACCTCGTATAACGAGCGTTTCGCGCTCACCTCGACCGAAAGGTTAAAACAGTTCTTTAATTCCATTACCAGATGCGACGGTCTGGCCCTTGCCCGAAAGGCGATCCAATGTGTGCGCGACGGATGCCGGTCTCCTATGGAAACGGCCTTTGTCATGATGCTAACGCTGCCTAAAAGCGAAGGAGGGCTTGGTATTAAGGGAATTGAGACCGATTACGAGGTGCAGGTCACCGCTGCCGCAAAGAATCTCACGAGACGCAAAAAGTTCTTTATGGATGCGTATCTAAAGAAATCTCGCACAGACATTGAATACAACGGGTTTTATCATGACGCGGAAGAAGACCGCGCCATCGATGAGGAGCGCAAGAATGCGCTTGCGTCCATGGGATACGGAATCATCACCGTCAGTCGTTATTCCTTTATGCATGCCAGCGCTTTCGTTAGGGTCATGGAGGCGATCCAACGGAAAGAGGGCATACGTCCCTCGCGTCTGCCAAAAGACTTTCAAATCATGCAAGAGAACCTGAGACAGTTTGTGCTCAGAAGGTTTATAGAAGAGAAAAAGCGAATTCAGAAGCAGCTTCGCCAGGATTCCGAAGATCGTCAACGAATCGACCTCGAAAAAGTAACACTCGAAGGCATCACGCTGGATGACCCGACAATAAATGAAGTTCCGGCAATCGATGACATGCAGACTGTCGAATCCGACAGCCCATCATTTGCCCAAATAAGCAGCCTCGCGCCCGAGGGCAGAATCTTCGGGGCCGGAAGCTAGACCGGCTAACAAGGTGGGTACCCTAGCGATGTGCAAAATTGCGAGTATTCAGCAGGGTCGGCCCTCCAGCACCCACAAGTTAATCCAAATGAAAAACAAAAACGCTATCGAACGGGAACGTTAGGCAACATTTGAGGAAGACCTTGTCTGTTTACCGCCCTTGGATAACTCTTGAGCGGCTTTATTTGGCCTGGAATAGATTAACGGACCCCCTATAGTTGCAGAATACTCCAATTTTTGCACGGCGCGGGGGCACCCACCCCGGCATCGGCTATCAAAACCGCTCAGTCCGGAATCTCGTCCACTATTCCCCATCATTTTATGCGACGAATTACCTGTACGTCATTGACATATGAACATGCGCTCATATAATCGGAAGTAAGTTATATGAGCGCATGTTCATATGAAAGGATATTGCAATGAGCATCCGCGTTGATGAAACGAAACCCGACATCGAGGCCACCGAGCCCGTGATTCCCACCAGCTGCTCGCCCGAGGACCTTCCCGACGAGGAGCTGTTGTACGACCTGGCCGACCTGTTCAAGGTCTTCAGCGACACCACACGCATCAAGATTCTCTATGCCCTCATGGGTCGCGAGCTCTGCGTGGCTGACATCGCCGAAGCGACCGCGACCTCGCAGTCTGCGGTGTCGCACCAGCTGCGCACGCTTAAGCAGTCGCACCTGGTCAAGTTCCGCCGCGACGGCCGCAACATTCTCTACTCGCTCGCCGACGATCATGTCTACACCATGCTCAACCAGGGCATGAGCCATATCTGCGAATAGCAATCAACCACGGTATCAGCGCGGCCGGCACCCAGACCGCTAACACAGGGAAAGGAACCCACCATGAAAAAGCAGTTTAAGCTCGACGAGATCGATTGCGCCAACTGCGCGCGTGAACTTCAGGACGAGCTGGCTAAGCTCGATGGCGTCAAGTCCGTTTCGGTCAACTTTATGACCCAGAAGCTGACGCTCGAGGCCGACGACGCCGAGTTCGACGAGGTCCTGGACCGCGTCGTTGAGTTCACCGCCGATGCCGAGCCGGACTGCGAGATCATTCTCTAACCCGCGCATACGTTGACCTGTAAGGCCGCGCTTGCCGCGGCCTTTGCTCGCGAAATTATATGAGCAAGTGTTCATACACTCAAATGGGAGGTTTGAATCATGGCGGCCGCCGATTCCAAAAAGAAAAAGAAGAAGCGCAAGAAGAAAGAGTCCCTTGAGCACAAGCGCAACCGCATCCTGGTAGCACTGGGCATTTTTGCCGTTGTTTATGCCCTCGACGAGCTCGGCGCCCTCGCTATCGCATTTGGGGAGCCCGGCAACATCTACGCCAGCTTTGTGCTGTTCCTCGTGCCGTTTTTGATTGCCGGCTACGACGTACTGCAAAAGGCATTCAATAACATCCGCCGCGGCAAGGCCTTCGACGAGAGCTTCCTCATGGCCGTCGCGACCATCGGCGCGTTTGCCATGGTGCTCTTCCCCGACACCGACCCGCACATGGCCGAAGGTGCCGCTGTCATGCTGTTCTACCAGGTCGGCGAGTTGTTCCAGGCATACGCCGTAGGCAAGAGCCGCAAGTCGATCAGTGCCATGATGGACATCGCGCCCGACTACGCTAACGTCGAGCAAGCCGACGGCACACTCGAACAGGTCTTTCCCGATGACATCGCCGTCGGCACCGTGATCGTGGTCCAGCCCGGCGAGCGCGTGCCCATCGACGGCGTCATCGTCGAGGGCGAAACCCAGCTCGACACCGCCGCACTCACGGGCGAGTCGGTCCCCCGCCCGGCCAAGACCGGCGACGATATCATCAGCGGTTGCATCAACATGACGGGCCTCATCCACGTGCGCACCACCAAGCCCTTTGGCGAGTCAACCGTCGCGCGTGTTCTGGAGCTCGTGGAGAATGCCAGCGAAAAGAAGGCGCGCACCGAGAACTTCATCACGCGCTTTGCCCGCGTCTACACCCCCGCCGTCACTGGCGCTGCCGCGGTGCTCGCGCTTGGCGGCGGCCTGGTGACTGGCGCTTGGTCCGATTGGATCCTGCGCGGCCTGACCTTCCTGGTCGTCAGCTGCCCGTGCGCCCTCGTGATCAGCGTACCGTTGAGTTTCTTTGGCGGCATCGGCGGCGCGTCCAAGCTGGGCGTTCTCATCAAGGGCTCCAACTACCTCGAGACGCTCGCCGACGTGGACACCATCGTCTTCGACAAAACGGGCACCCTCACCAACGGCACGTTCTCAGTCGTCGCGGTGCACCCCGAGGCTGGCTATACCGAGCAGTCGCTGCTCGAAGTCGTAGCCCTTGCTGAGTCGTTCTCCGATCACCCCATCGCGCAGTCCGTGCGCGACGCCTACCAGGGCGAGGTCGACCCCAAGCGCGTGAGCGACTCCGCCAACGACGCGGGCCACGGCGTGACGGCAACCATCGACGGCAAGCACGTCGTCGTTGGCAACGCCAAGATGCTCGCCGCGGCCGGCGTTGAAGCACCGGACTGCGAGGTTGTCGGCACGATCCTCCACGTGCTCGTCGACGGCGTGTACGCCGGCCACATCGTGATTGCAGACACCGTTAAGGCCGATGCGGAGCAAACGATTCGCGACCTGCATGCCGCCGGTATCAACCGCACCGTCATGCTCACGGGCGACCGCGAGGAGGTTGCAGCGTCTGTGGCCAAGCAACTCGGTCTCGACGAGTTCCACGCGCAGCTCCTGCCGGGCGACAAGGTCGAGCGCGTTGAGGCACTACTCGCGGCCGAAAGTGGCAAGGGCAAGCTCGCCTTTGTCGGCGACGGTATCAACGACGCGCCTGTGCTTACGCGCGCCGATGTGGGCATTGCCATGGGCGCCATGGGCTCCGACGCCGCGATCGAGGCCGCCGACGTGGTGCTGATGGACGACAAGCCGTCCAACATTTCCCGCGCGATCCGCGTGGCGCGCAAGACCATGTCGATTGTTTGGCAGAACATAATCTTTGCGCTGGGCATTAAGCTGCTGATCCTTGTGCTGGCAGCGCTGGGTATCGCCAATATGTGGCTTGCCGTCTTTGGCGACGTAGGCGTGGCGATCATCGCCATCCTGAACGCCATGCGCGCGATGGGTGTCAAGAACCTGTAGCGCTCGTGGTCCCTCCGGCCGGGGCCGGGCTTGGTTTTGAAAACGTCCTCGCGCATGAGGCCCGTCTTTCCTGCTCCTGCGGAGCAACGGAAAGGCGGGCCTCGCGCTGCGGAGTGTTTTCAAAACCAAGCCCGGCCCCGGCCTGCATTGACACAGCTGGCGGTTCTTGGGCATCGCTTGCTGGCGGGGTTCCTTTGCTGAAATGGACTTGGCCGAAAGGGCCGCTGGTCCCGGTCGCTGGTTCGCGCTTTGCGTGAACTCCGCGCTACTGTGGGTCAGTTAGGCTTCTGTTTTTGGACCCGCTACATCTTCCCGCCTCAGCATCGACCTTAGCTTCTCGAAACTCTCCTCGCTCAGGCAGTGCTCCATGTGACAGCCCTCTTGCGAGGCAACCTCGGGCGTTACGCCTGCGTCCTCTAGCAGACCTACAAAAAAGCAGTGGCGCTCCCACATTTGACGGGCAACCTCAAGACCGCGTTCCGTCAGATGCACGTCGCGTTTGCCCATTTCGACATAGCCGTTGCTTTCCAGCGTCGCCATGGCCTTGGAAACGCTCGCCTTGGTTACGCCGAGGTACTCCGCAACGTCGATCGAGCGCACGGTGCCCTGACGTTCCGACAGAACGTAGATCGATTCGAGATAGTCTTCTCCGGATTCACGCAGGGCCATGGGCCGCCTTTCGCGATGGCTTCTAGTTAGCCTTTGGATACTTTTGCTTGATTTACTTTACCGCAAAAGTTGCCTATGTCTTACTACGTTGTCTAAAAAGTTAACCGTGTTTCACAAAACGCACGGGACGAAAACAAAGCGGGGACACGCCCCGCAAGGAGTGCCCCCGACTGCCGGCGCAAAAGGAACGTCCCCAAGTGCCGAATCCGTAGCTATAGCAGGCCAAAGTGCTCGGCGGCGTTGTAGATGCCGTCGTCGTCTACGGCGGTCGTCACGTAGGTCGCTGCGGCCTTCACGGTATCCTGCGCGTTGCCCATGGCCACACTTGTGCCCACGGCCGAGAACATCGACAGGTCGTTCTCGCCGTCGCCAAAGGCGATCGCCTCGCTCGCGTCGACACCCAGGCGCTCCAGCGTCGCTGCCACACCCAGGTCCTTGCCGCCGTTAGCGGGAATAATGTCGCAGAACAGGTCGCACCAGCGCGTGGTGAGCGAATGCGACACGGCGTCGGTCACGATATGCTCGTCGGCCGGATCCACAAAGGCGCAAAACTGGTAGACCGGCGCGTCAAAGGCGTGCTCAAACGGCTCCTCGTGGTAGACAATTCCCGCGTTGCTGCCGGCCGTCACCACGCGCTCGGACAGGCGGTTCACAAACGAGTTCTCGCCCTGCATGCACAGCGAGTCGTAGCGCCCCTCGGCCACCTGGTCCACAATCACCGCAACGTCGTCCGGATCGATCGGGCAGCTACGGTAAACGCCCTCGGCATCAAAACAGTGCTGGCCCGAAAGCGTAATGTACGCATCCCAACCAAGATCGAACAGCCAATCGGGCATCTGGTAGGTCGGGCGACCCGTGGCAATGACGCACGCAATCCCCTGCTCGTGAAAGCTGTCGAGCACCTGCTGCGCCGACGCCGGAATCCGGTGCGTCTCAAAGCTCAGCAGCGTGCCGTCGATATCAAAAAACGCGGCCTTGATCATCCTCGCCTACTCCTCGCCCTCGAGCTTTTCACTCGCCTCGAGCCACGCCATCTCCAGCTCGTCCATGGCGGCGTGGGCCTCGTCGATCTTTGCCTGCTGCTCGCCCAGCGCCGTGTAGTTGGTGGGATCGACCTGGGCCATGGCGGCCTCGGCCTCCTCCACGCGAGCGCGCTGCGTTTCCATCTTGCGCTCGAGCGAGCTCACCTCACGACGGAGCTTTTGGCGCTCGGCATTGGAAAGGCCGTTGGGCTGACCGCTCGACTTGGGCTTTTCGGCCGCAGCCGCCGCGGCACCGGTGTCGAACGTACCGGTCTTGGCGCTCGGTGCACCCACGGGCTCGCCCTCGGCGGTGGCGTTGCACAGGCGCAGGTACTGGTCGACGCCGCCGGGCATATGCGTCAGGTGGCCGTCGAGTAGCGCCCACTGCTGGTCGGTCACGCGCTCCATCAAAAAGCGGTCGTGCGTCACCAGAATCAGCGTGCCGGGCCAGCCGTCCAGCAAGTCCTCGACAATCGCCAGCATGTCGGTATCCAGGTCGTTGCCGGGCTCGTCCAGGATGAGCACGTTGGGCTCGTCCAGGATCGTCAGCAGCAGCGACAGGCGACGGCGCTGGCCGCCCGAAAGATCGCCGATGCGGCTCCAGAGCTGCTGCGTCGTAAAGCCCAGACGCTCGCAGAGCTTCTCGGGTGAAGTCTCCTTGCCGTCAATGACGTAGTACTTCTTATAGTGGCTGAGCACCTCGCGGATCGTGTCGCCCATGTAGGGTTCGAGCTCCTCGAGCTGCTGCGACAGCACGCCAAAGCGCACCGTCTGGCCGATCTTCACGCGGCCGCGCAGGGGCGCGATCTTGCCCTGGATCACGTCGAGCAAAGTCGACTTGCCGGCGCCGTTCTCGCCCAAAAGACCATAGCGGTCGCCCGCACCAATGAGCCAGGTCACGTCGTTGAGCACCTGCTTGGGCGCGCCATCGGTATCCGCATCGGTCATGATAATGATGTGGTGATAACGTAATTTATCTGGGTTATATTCATCACGACCAATACCACAGCCTAGCGCCGTAATTAATGTACCCACTTCTTGAGAAGAAAGCATTTTGTCAAAACGTGCTTTTTCAACGTTAAGAATTTTTCCTTTTAATGGAAGAATCGCTTG
>URKH01000007.1 GCA_900548255.1 uncultured Collinsella sp.
AGGACCTTCAGCCGGGAGGTGTTCACCCCGGCAATCTCCACTTTTCCCTGCATATACCTGCCTCCTGACCGCTGAACTCAGCAAAAGACAGTATATCCCCGGCGGCATTTTCCTATACGGCCAGCTTTTTCCGGCATAGGACATTCTGCCGGATGCATAGCCTGCTTTGAGAGGAGGCGGCGCGTATGCGGATGCGGGAGCTGCGGAGAAAAGAGGTCATCAACATGACGGACGGCGGACGGCTGGGGTTCGTGGGGGATGTGGATTTTCATATGCCGGACGGGCAGGCGGCAGCGCTCATCATTTATGGCCCCGCCCGCTTTTTCGGATTGTTCGGCAGGGGAGAGGAATACTATGTCCCCTGGGACAGTATTCAGCGGATCGGGGACGACATCATTCTCATCGACAAGCCTGTGCAGCACCGCGACGCGGCGCTGGAGCGAAAACGGCGGAAAAGATTCTGACCGGCTGTCCTGACGTGGAAATTTTGGAGAAATGCCGGAATTTCCACGCATTTTTTAAAAATAATTCTTGCAAACCGGCTGACACTGTGCTATGATAATTCAGCATTCCGCATGGCTGCGGACTCTTTGTTTGTGCCCATTTGCAGAAATCGGGTTAGCAGAGGGGAGGAAACAGCCAGAGGTACAAACTAAATTTTTGGAGGAAATCAAACTATGGCAAGCGTTGTATCCATGAAGTCCCTGCTGGAAGCAGGCGTCCATTTCGGTCACCAGACCCGTCGCTGGAACCCCAAGATGAAGCCGTTCATCTTCGGTGAGCGCAACGGCATCTACATCCTCGACCTCAAGCAGACCATCCTCGACGCCGACCAGGCCTACACTTTCGTCAAGAACGTCGCCAAGGGCGGCAACGTGCTGTTCGTCGGCACCAAGAAGCAGGCTCAGGAGGCCGTCAAGAACGCCGCTGAGCGCGCCAACATGCCTTACATCAACCAGCGTTGGCTCGGCGGCATGCTGACCAACTTCGTCACCATCCGCTCCCGCATCAACCGCATGGAGGAGCTTGAGGCCATGGTCGAGGACGGCCGCATGGCAGTGCTCCCCAAGAAGGAGCAGGCTGTTCTCGGCAAGGAGCTCACCAAGCTCCAGACCAACCTCGGTGGCGCCCGCGACATGAAGGGTCTGCCCCAGGCTCTCTTCGTCATCGACACCAAGCGCGAGGAGAACGCCATCAAGGAGGCTCAGCGCCTGAACATCCCCGTCGTCGCTCTGATCGACACCAACTCCGATCCCGACGAGGTCGAGTACGGCATCCCCTGCAACGATGACGCTATCTCTGCTGTCACCCTTATGTGCGAGCTCATGGCTGACGCCTGCCTCGCTGGCTCCGGCAAGGAGCAGGTCTCCGAGGCCGAGATGGCCGCTGAGCCCAAGGCCGAGTAAATCAGTCTTAGTTAATTCTTTTTCATCTCTTTGAAAGGAACCACAATGGCCCAGATTACCGCCGCTATGGTCAAGCAGCTCCGCGAGATGACCGACTCCCCGATGATGGAGTGCAAGAAGGCTCTCGTCGAGGCTGACGGCGACATGGACGCCGCTGTCGACGTTCTGCGCAAGAACGGCCTCGCCAAGGCTGCTAAGAAGGCTGGCCGCGAGACCAACGAGGGCGCTGTAGCCGCGTTCGTCTCCGAGGATGGCAAGACCGGCGCTCTGCTTGAGCTCTCCTGCGAGACCGACTTCGTTGGCTCCAACGCCAAGTTCACCGGCTTTGCTTCCAAGGTCGCCGAGGTTGTCGCCACCACCGAGCCGGCCGATGTCAATGCTCTGCTCGAGAAGCCGATGGGCGAGGAGACCGTTTCCTCCGAGCTCACCGAGATGATTCACATCATGGGCGAGAACATGAAGATCTCCCGCTTCGCTGCCCGCAAGGCCGAGAACGGCGCGCTCGCTTCTTACATCCACATGGGTGGTAAGATCGGCGTCCTCGTCGAGTTTGCTTTCGAGAAGGCCGAGACCGCTCAGGCTGAGTCCTTCAAGACCTTCGCTCACGACGTTGCCCTTCAGGTTGCCGCCGTCGCCCCGATCTGCGCTACCCGCGATCAGGTTCCGGCCGAGACCGTCGAGCACGAGAAGCAGATCTACATGGCTCAGGCTGCCGAGTCCGGCAAGCCCGAGGCTATCCAGGAGAAGATGGCTGTCGGCCGTCTGGAGAAGTTCTACAAGCAGTCCGTGCTCACCGAGCAGGAGTTCATCAAGGACAGCTCCCTCACCATCAAGAAGTACGCTGAGCAGGTCTCCAAGGAGCTCGGCGATACCATTACCGTCGTTGCCTTCGACCGTCTGGTCCGTGGCGAGTAAATAAGCTCTTGTAGCTGGTAATGAGCAGGCTGTGGGTTTTACTCACAGCCTGCTTTTTCATGGCTCCCCGTTAAGCCTTTGTTATCATATTGAGAGTCTAATTAAAGGAGGATCGCTTTGTCCGACATCCGATATAAACGCGTGCTTCTTAAGCTTTCCGGCGAAGCACTGATGGGCGACGGCCAATATGGCATCGACCCCAAGGTTACCGACCATCTTGCCAAGCAGGTCAAGGAGCTGCTCGCCGTTGGCCATGAGGTCGGCGTCGTTGTCGGCGGCGGCAATATTTTCCGCGGCATGGCAGGTGCTGCCGGTGGCATGGAGCGTGCTCAGGCCGACTACATGGGCATGCTGGCAACCGTTATGAACGCGCTCGCCCTGCAGGATGCCTTCGAGCACAACGATGTTCCCTGCCGCGTGATGAGCGCTATCCAGATGAACGAGATCTGCGAGCCCTATATTCGTCGCCGCGCTATCAACCATCTGTCCAAGGGCAACGTCGTCATCTTCGCTGCCGGTTCGGGCAATCCGTACTTTACGACCGACACCGCCGCGGCTCTTCGTGCGTGCGAGATCGGTGCCGAGATTCTGATTAAAGCCACCAAGGTTGACGGCATCTACGACAAGGATCCCGTCAAGTGCGCCGATGCCGTCCGTTTTGACAAGATTACCTATCACGAGGTTCTCGTCCGCGGTCTGCAGGTTATGGATTCCACGGCTACTGCACTGTGCCAGGATAACCGTATGCCGATTTTGGTCCTCAACATCGATGGCGAGGACACCGTCAAGCGCGCGCTTTCGGGTGAGCCCGTCGGCACGCTCGTCTATCAGGAGGATTAAGCATGGCAGAGAACATCACCGCCCATATGGACAAGTCGCTCGAGTCCCTCAAGCATAACTTCTCCAAGGTTCGTACCGGCCGCGCCAATGCCAACATTCTGTCCGACATCACCGTCGATTATTACGGTGTTCCCACGCCGGTCACGCAGGTTGCCGCCGTCAAAACCCCCGAGGCCCACATGCTGCTCATCGAGCCGTGGGACAAGGCGCTCATCAATGCTATCGTCAAGGCCATCGGCGCTTCCGATCTGGGTATTACCCCCAACTCCGATGGCACCGTCGTTCGTCTTCCGTTCCCGGCTCCCACTGAGGAGCGCCGTCGCGAGCTCGTCAAGGAGTGCCGCGAGTACGCCGAGCAGGCCAAGGTGTCTATCCGTAACATCCGTCGCGACTTCAACAACAAGCTCGAGCGCGATGAGGAGCTCACCGAGGACGATGTCCGTCGCGAGCAGGCCAAGGTTCAGAAGCACACCGATGAGTATGTCGCCAAGGTCGAGGAGCTTCTGAAGGAAAAAGAAGCCGAGGTCATGGAGATCTAAGGTGCAATACGACGAGCATAAACTGGTCGAGTACTTTGCCGACGCCCCTGCGGGCGTCGGTTTTTCCGACCTTGACCTCAATAACATTCCGCACCATATCTCGTGCATCATGGACGGCAACGGTCGTTGGGCCACGTCGCGCGGTCTTGCACGCACCGAGGGTCATAAGGCAGGTATCCTCTCGCTGCGCGAGATCATTACCGCCTGCGTGCGCCTGGGCGTCGACGTGCTTTCTGCCTATGCGTTTTCTACCGAAAACTGGAACCGTCCGCAGCATGAGGTCAACGTCTTGATGCATCTGTTTGCCAAGACGTTTATCGACGAGCTGCCGCTTCTGAAGCGCGAAAACGTGCGTGTTGTCTTTTTGGGCGACATTTCCGCGCTGCCCAAGAAGACCCGCGACGTTTTTGAACGCGGTCTTGCCGAGTGCGCCGATCACACCGGTATGACGCTGGCGCTTGCCGTCAACTACGGCGCGCGTGCCGAGATTACCCGCGCTGTCCGTCAGATTGCACTCGACGCTGCCGCCGGTAAGATCGATCCTGCCGCAATTGATGACGACATGGTGGCTTCCCACCTCTATACTGCCGGCCTTCCCGATCCCGAACTTGTGATTCGCACCTCTGGTGAGCTGCGCCTTTCGAACTATCTGCTGTGGCAGGTGGCTTATTCCGAATTCTACGTCACCGATACCTATTGGCCCGACTTTGATCGTTGGGGCCTTGTCGACGCCATTTTGGCCTATCAGGGCCGTGACCGTAGGTTTGGTGGACTGAGCAAGACCGAGGAGGCTTAATCGTGTCCGATCGTCCCAAGGCATCTGCTCCCAAGACGCCAGTTTCCGCGGCGCCTGCGCGCAAGGCTGCCGCTGCGGGAGCACCTGCAGCAAAGAGCGGCACCGGTTCGTGGCTGGCGGGCTTTATTACCCGTGCCGCCGCCGGTATCGTCTACGCCGTTGTCTTTATCCTGTGCCTGGTTTATCGTGCCCACGGCCATCTTTGTTTCTGTCATGAGCGGTCTGTGCTGCTATGAGTTTTTCCGTATGACAAGGCTCGATGGCAAGATGGCTAACGAGCGCATGGGTATCGCTGCCGCCGTACTCTTTCCGCTGTCGGCGTTGGGCGATTCGATGTTGCTGAATGCCCTGCTTTTTGCCTTGATGCTCGCTGTGGGCATTTGGTATGTCTGGTCGCCGCGTACCCGCATCTCTGATGTGGCCGTGACGCTCATGGGTCCCATCTACACTGGCTTTATGCTGTCGGCTATCGTGCTGCTGCGCGATGCCGTGCCCGGTTTTGCCGGCGCCCTGCTTTCAGTGGGCGTTTGCGCGTCCCTTTGGGTCTCCGATTCGTTTGCCTACATCGTGGGCAGCCGTATCGGCAAGCACAAGATGGTTCCCAAGATTTCTCCCAAAAAGAGCTGGGAGGGGTTTGTCGGCGGCATCCTGGGCTCGGTTTTGATTTGGCTCATCCTGTGGGCGACGCACTTCTACAAGCTCAGCCTGCCCTATGCGCTGCTGTGCGGCGTGGTCGTGTCCATTCTGGGCGTTATCGGCGACCTTATCGAGTCGCGCATCAAGCGCGGTGTGGGCGTCAAGGATTCCGGCAACCTTATCCCGGGCCACGGCGGCATGCTCGATCGTAGCGATTCGCTTATCTTCGGCTGCATCACCGCGCAGCTGTTGCTGATGATCGGAGGCGTGCTGTAATGTCCTTCCAGACGACGTATGGCCCCGATGGACGCCTTCGCGTTGCCATCCTGGGTTGTACGGGCTCTATCGGCACCCAGGCGCTCGATGTGTGCCGCCAGCATGCCGATCGCCTGCAGGTGACGGCGCTGTCCGTTAACTCCAGTACCTCCGAGCTCGTTGCCGCTGCCCGCGAGTTCTCGGTTCCGGCGGTTGCCGTGGCCGATGTCGATCATGGCGATGACGCCGTGTTGCAGGAGTTGCCCGAGGGAACGAAGCTCGGCGTTGGCGCGCAGGCGGTTTGCGAGCTCGCGCGTCGCGACGATGTCGACTGCGTGCTTGTCGCTATTGTGGGCGCCGCCGGTCTCGAGGCGAGCCATGCGGCCTTGACCTTGAATAAGCGCCTTGCCCTTGCCAACAAGGAGTCCCTCGTCGTCGGTGGCGACTTGCTTATGCCGTTGGCGCAACCGGGCCAGCTTATTCCAGTCGACTCTGAGCACTCCGCCATTTACCAGTGCTATCTGGGGGAGAACCCGCGCGAGGCCCACTGCATTTGGCTCACCTGCTCGGGCGGTCCGTTCTTTGGCTGCACGCGCGACGAGCTCGATCGCGTGACGCGTGCCGATGCCCTCGCGCATCCCACGTGGGCCATGGGTGCCAAGATCACCATTGACTCCGCCACCCTCATGAACAAGGGCCTGGAGCGCATTGAGGCCATGCATCTGTTTAACTGCGACCTCGATTTCATTAACGTGGTCGTGCAGCGTCAGTCCAAGATTCACTCTATGGTCGAGTTCGCCGACGGCTCCGTGATGGCGCATCTCGGTGCATCCGACATGCGTATTCCCATCCAGTTCGCGTTCTCGTATCCCGAGCGTTGGGATACCCCGGCGCCTCGTATCGATTTCCGCGAGCTGGGGCAGCTCACGTTTGATGCTGCCGACATGGATACCTTCCGCTGTCTGGCACTGGCCGAACGCGCCGGCAAGACGGGTGGCACCATGCCGTGCGTGCTCAATGCCGCCAACGAGGTCGCCGTCGATGCCTTCCTGCACGATGGCTGCAGCTTTACCGATATCGATCGCATTGTGGAATCCTGCATGGATGCCCACGATATGCAGGCGATCGATTCGTTTGAGCAGCTTCGCGACATCGATTCGTGGGCGCGTGAAAAAGCTGCGCAGGTGCTCGCCGCAACCCGTTCCTAACCCATAAGGATTGCTTTTTCGTTTTATGGATACTGTTCTGAGCGTTCTCTCATCGGTCTTTTGGGGCCTGTTGATGCTTTCCGTCCTCGTGTTTTTGCACGAGGGCGGCCACTTTTTGGCGGCGCGTGCCTGCGGCGTCCGGGTGACTGAGTTCTTCTTGGGCCTGCCGTGCCGCTTTGATATCCATCACACATCGCGTCGCATTGGAACCAAGTTTGGCGTGACGCCGCTGCTGCTGGGTGGCTATGCTGCCATTTGCGGCATGGATCCGACCGACGTCTCGTGTGCCGATCGCGTGCTCGCGGCCATCTATCGCCACGGCCGGGTGACGGTGGCCGATCTTGCCGTCGAGCTCGAGCTGTCCGAGGAGGATGTGCTCGAGGCCTGTGCTTTGCTGTTGGGCTGGGGCTCTATCGCTCCCTGGTATGAAGAAGGGGAAAAGCCTTCGCCCAGCTACTATCCCACCAAGTACCAGACTCTGCCGCGTGACGCGGCGGGTTATACCACCTTTGACGGCCGTCGGTTCGATCGCGGGCATGCGACTGCCGAGGGTGATGTATGGGAACTGCCGTGCGACGAGGCCGAATTCCTTGCGCGCGAGCGCTCGCACACCTATTTGGGCCAGGGCTTTGTCAAGCGTGCCTTTATGCTGCTTGCGGGCATTATCGTCAATATCCTGACGGGTTTTTTGCTCCTTATGAGCATCTATTCCATCGCAGGTGTCACCGTGCCGGTGGATACCAATGTGATTGGCCAGGTTGACGAAGGCTCGATTGCCGCCTCGGCGGGAATCGAGGGCGGCGACGCGATTCTTTCGGTCGACGGAGTATCGTGCTCTACCTGGATGGACGTTTACGATGCCATCGGCAAGGCTGCCGGTAAGGACGATATCGCCATTGAGTACGAGCGTGACGGCAAGCAGTATTCGACCACGGTTGCGCTCAAAGAGGACGATCGCCTAGGTGTGTATGCCTCTACGCAGGTGGTCCGTTTAGACCCCATCACGTCGGCTCGCCTGTCGTTCTCCTATGTTGTGCAGACAGCGGAGGGCGTGATGCGCCTGCTCCAGCCGCAGCATACGATGGAGATTCTCGATCAGTCTTCTTCGATCGTGGGTATTAGCGTTATGTCCTCACAGGCTGCTGCTGCCGGCCCTGCCACGTTCCTTTCGTTTGCCGCCCTCATTTCATTCTCGCTTGGCTTTATGAACCTGCTGCCCATCCCGCCACTCGATGGCGGCAAGCTAGTCATCGAGATCATTCAGAAGATTGCGGGCCGCGAGCTTCCGCTCAAGGTCCAGACGATTGTGAGCTATGTGGGCATCGCGCTCTTTGCGCTGCTGTTTGTCTATATGCTTCGTTCCGACATCCTTCGATTTATTCTGTAGGGGAGTGTTTGGATTGTCTTTATCCCATCCTTTGCCTCGCGAGCTGACGCGCCCCGTGCATGTGGGCGGCGTGCAGATCGGTGGCGGCGCGCCGGTGGTGGTCCAATCTATGACCTGCACCGATACCGCTGATGCCCAGGCAACGCTTGCGCAAGTGTGCGCGTTGGCGCAGGCTGGCTGCGATATCGTGCGCGTGAGCGTGCCCTCCGAGGCCGCGCTTGAGGGCTTCCGCACCATCTGTGCCGAGTCTCCGGTGCCGATTGTCGCCGATATCCACTTTAACCATAAGCTCGCCATTGGTGCCGTTGAGGCCGGTGCCGCCAAGCTGCGCATCAATCCCGGCAATATCGGCGATTGGGCCAAGGTTGACGCGGTGATCGATGCTGCGGGTGCCGCGGGCTGTGCGATTCGTATCGGCGTCAATGCCGGTTCGCTTGAGCAGGATATCGCCGAGCGCGACGAGCTTACGCAGCCAGAGAAGCTCGTGATGTCGAGCGAGCGCTTTGTGCGGCACTTTGAGGACCGCGGCTTTACGAACATTGTGCTTTCGGCCAAGGCCCATAGCGTGCAGACGACGCTCGATACCTATCGAGCCCTGTCGCGCGAGATACCGCATGTTCCGCTTCACCTGGGCGTGACGGAGGCGGGGACAAAGCTCCAGGGCACCATCAAGAGCTCTGTAGGCTTGGGTATCTTGCTTTCCGAAGGCATTGGCGACACCATGCGTGTTTCGCTCACAGCTGATCCGGTTGAGGAGCCGCCGGTCGCCTGGGGAATTTTGCAGTCGCTGGGCCTGCGCCGCCGTGGTCCGGAGATCGTCTCGTGCCCTACGTGCGCTCGCTGCCAGGTTAACCTTATTCCCATTGCCGAGGAGGTCACCGAGCGGCTTAAGAACTACTCCGCGCCGCTTTCGATCGCCGTGATGGGGTGTGCCGTTAATGGCCCCGGCGAGGCTTCCGACGCCGACCTAGGCGTGGCCTGTGGACGAGGTCAGGGCCTGCTCTTTTCGCATGGCAAGATCATTGGTAAAGTAGCTGAGGATCAAATTGTCGACGCGCTTATGGCCGAGGTCGACAAACTAATTGAGGAGAAATAAATGACCCGAGCAATGTATATGTCTAAGCTCTATGCGCCGACGCTCAAAGAGGATCCGGCCGACGCCGAGCTTGCAAGCCATCGTCTGCTGCTTCGTGCCGGTATGATCCGCAAGGAGGCCGCCGGTCTCTATTCCTACCTGCCGCTTGCTTGGCGCTCGATTCGCAAGATCGAGAATATCGTGCGAGACGAGATGGACGCCGCTGGCGCCCAGGAGCTTATGATGCCTATCATGGTCGACGCCGAGTTGTGGCGTGAGTCCGGCCGCATCGACGCCTATGGCAAGGAGCTTGTGCGCTTTGACGACCGTCACGGTCGCGAGTTCGTCCTGGGCCCCACGCACGAGGAGACCGTCACGGCCCTGGTGCGCAACGAGCTGCGCTCCTACAAACAGCTGCCCGTCAACCTGTACCACATTCAGGACAAGTTCCGCGACGAGTTCCGTCCCCGCTTTGGCCTGATGCGCGGCCGCGAGTTCATCATGAAGGACGCCTACAGCTTCTCTGCCACGCAGGAGAGTCTGCAGGAGGAGTACGACAAGATGAAGCAGGCCTACGCCAACATCTGCGAGCGCTGCTACATCAAGGCTCTGCCCGTTGTCGCCGACTCCGGCGAGATCGGCGGCGACACCTCCGTCGAGTACATGGCTCTTGCTGACGCTGGTGAGGCTTCACTGGTCTACTGCGACGATTGCGGCTTTGCCGCCGATGACGAGGCCGCGAGCACTAAGGTGGTCGTGGCCGAGGGCCCCGGCGATGGTACGCTCACCAAGGTCGAGACCCCGGGTATGGGCACCATTGAGGCTGTTGCTAAGTTCTTTGGGTTCCCCGAGAACGGTACGCGCAAGTCCCTGGCTCTCATCGACGCCGAGGGTAAGCCTGTCGTTGCCATTGTCCCGGGCGACCACGAGCTCAATGACTGCAAGGCCGAGCATGTCTTTGGCAAGGGCTATCGCATGATGACCGACGAGGAGCTTCAGGCGAACGGGCTGCACAAGGGCTTTATCGGACCGGTCAACCTGCCCGAGGGCATCCGTCTGGTGTGCGACGAGAGCCTGCGCGAGTCCAAGCAGTGGGCCTGCGGTGCCAACGAGGTCGACTATCACTTTACCGGTGCCTGCCCCGAGCGTGACTTTACCGTCGATGAGTGGGCCGACCTGGTTACCGTCGTTGCCGGCGATCCCTGTCCGCACTGCGGCAAGCCGCTCTCTGCTGCCCGCGGTATCGAGGTCTCCCAGGTGTTCCAGCTGGGCACCAAGTATTCCGAGGCCATGGGTGCCACCTTTATGGACGAGGACGGCAAGGAGAAGCCGCTCATCATGGGTTGCTACGGCGTTGGTGTGTCCCGCTCGCTCGCTGCCGTCGTGGAGCAGCACAACGACGAGCACGGTATCGTCTGGCCGGTCTCAGTCGCCCCGTACGAGGTCGCGGTGATTCCGCTCGACCCCAAGAAGGAGGAGTGCGCTACCGTCTGTGAACAGATCGTCGACGGTCTGTGCGCCGAGGGTATCGAGGTCGTCGTCGACGACCGCGATGAGCGTCCCGGCTTTAAGTTTGCCGATAACGACCTCATGGGCTTCCCGTATCAGGTGGTGCTCGGCAAGCGCGGACTTAAGAGTGGCACCGTTGAGCTCAAGGACCGTGCCTCGGGCGAGCGCGAGGACGTGGCGATCGATGAGGTCGTCGCCAAGGTCGCCGAGCTCGTGAAGGCTGCCCGCCGTTAATCGGCGATTTCACATGTAGTTCGAAATACGGGACGGCCCCGCATTTCTCCAGATCGGGGACATGTGGGGTCGTCCTTTTATCTTGTGGCATGCTCGATATCTAAAAGGAAAACCCCACAGCCCTAATGAGCTGCGGGGTTTTCTTGTGCCTCCGATGCGAAATAAATCGCTCAGATATTACTGATAATCGACGACGTCGATCCAGTTCTTCAGGAACTCATCGTTCACGTTGCGCTTACGAGCGAGCTCGGAAGCGGCGACGATGCTCGTCCACTGACGCACGACCTGCATGGGCATGTCGGCGCGGTCACAGTAGAGCTCCAGGTAGGCCTCAGCCTGATCCTTGCTGTTGAGGGCGAAGAGCAGGTAGGTGGTGGCAACGTCGGCAGCAGGGGAGCCCTGGGTGGCGTGTGCCCAGTCGCACACATAGAGCTGGCCGTCGTCGCCGACGATGACGTTGGAGGGGTTGAAGTCGCCGTGGCAGACCTTGAACTCCTTGGTCATGCCGTCCAGACGCTCTTGAAGGTTGTAGCGCGTGGTGGCATTGAGCTGATCAAGGCTGTCGATCATGCGGGCGAACTTGTCGCGCTGACGGTTGAGCAGCGGGGAGGTGTAGCCGTGGATCTCGATCTGGAGGTCGACGAACATCTCGAGATACTCACCAAAGCGCTGGGGCTCGGCAGTCATCTTCTCGGCAAGGGTGGCGCCCGGAACCTTCTCGGTCACGAGCGCCCAGCCGTTGGCGTTCTCGAGCTGGGAAACCTCGAGAGCCTTGGGGCTGCGGATGCCGCACTCATTGATGCGGGCAAGATTCAAAGCCTCGTTGAACACGTCGGAGACAGGCTTGGTCTCGTTAAAGACCTTGACAATCTTGTCGCCCAGGTCGTAAACGACCTTGTTGCCACGGCGGACGAGCTCGGTCTTGGAATCGGGTAGCAGCATGGTTGCATCCTTTCAACGATGCGATAGAAGCGACGGCGGGGGTGTGTGAAACACCCGTGCACCCCCGCCGTTAAAAACCGTGCTAAAACTAGCAGACGGCGTAGTCCTGAGGCTCGCGGCCGTAGTAGGCGTCCAGGTAGAGCTCCTTGATCTCGCTCATGAGCGGGTAGCGCGGGTTGGCGCCGGTGCACTGGTCGTTGAATGCCTGCTCGGTCATCTCGTCGAGGGTGTCGAGGAAGTACTGCTCGTCAACACCGTAGTCGGCGATGGTCTTCTTGACGCCGATGAAGTCCTTGAGCTCCTCGAGCTTCGTGATGAAGTTCTCGAAGACCTCCTTGTCGTCCTTGCCCTCGATGCCGCAGTACTTGGCCATCTCGGCGTAGTTGTGCAGCGCGTTGGGGTAAGGATACTGGGAGAAGGTACCCATCTTGACGGGAGCCTCGGCGGCGTTGTAGCGCATAACGCGGGTCAGGATGACGGCGTTGGCGAGGCCGTGGGGCAGGTGATGGAAGGCGCCGAGCTTGTGAGCCATGGAGTGGTTGAGGCCCAGGAAGGCGTTGGCGAAGGCCATACCGGCCATGCAGGAGGCGTTGTGCATCTCCTCGCGGGCATGCGGGTCCTTGGCGCCGTTCGTGAAGCTGGAGGGCAGGTTCTCGAAGACGAGCTTAGCAGCGCGCTCGGAGAGGCCCTTGGTGTAGTCGGAAGCCATGATGGAGACATAGGACTCGATGGCGTGGGTCATGACGTCGATGCCGGAGGCAGCGGTCAGGCCGCGCGGGGCGGTCATGCAGTTGTCGGCGTCGACGATAGCCATGTTGGGGAGCAGCGCGTAGTCGGCGAGCGGCCACTTGATGCCGGTCTCCTTGTCGGTGATGATGGCGAACGGCGTGCACTCGGAGCCGGTACCCGAAGAGGTCGGGACGGCGACGAAGTAGGCCTTCTTGCCCATCTCGGGGAAAGTGAAGATACGCTTGCGGATGTCCATGAAGTCCATGGCCATGTCCTCAAACTTGCACTCGGGGTGCTCGTACATCATCCACATGATCTTGCCGGCGTCCATAGCGGAGCCACCGCCGACGGCGATGATCACGTCAGGCTCAAAGAGAGCCATCTGCTTGGCGCCGCGACGTGCGCACTGCAGCGACGGATCGGGCTCGACGTCGTAGAAGCAGTCGTGGGCGATGCCCATCTCGTCGAGCTTGGCCTCGATGGCGCGGGTGTTGCCATTCTTGAAGAGGAACTGGTCGGTGACGATGAAGGCGCGCTTCTTGCCCATGACGGTACCGAGCTCGTCGAGGGCGACGGGCGTGGAACCCTTCTTGAAGTAGACCTTCTCGGGAGCGCGGAACCACAGCATGTTCTCACGGCGCTCGGCCACAGTCTTAACGTTGATCAAGTGCTTCACCCCAACGTTCTCGGAGACGGAGTTGCCGCCCCAGGAGCCGCAGCCCAGGGTCAGAGACGGCTTCATGCCAAAGTTGTACAGGTCACCGATGCCGCCGTGCGAGGACGGGGTGTTGATGACGATACGGCAGGCCTTCATGACGTGCTCGAACAGGCTGATCTTCTCGGCCTGGGCGGGGTGCACGTACAGAGAGGCGGTGTGGCCCGGGCCACCGGCGAGCACCAGGTGCTCGGCCTTGTCGACGGCCTCCTGGAAGTCCTTGGCGTGGTACATGGCCAGGACCGGGGAGAGCTTCTCGTGGGAGAACTCCTCCTTGGCGGGGTCGGTGGAGGTGACCTCGGCGATCAGGATCTTGGTCTTGGCGGGAACCTCGATGCCTGCGAGCTCGGCGATTTTGGCGGCAGCCATGCCGGGGATGCGGTGGTCGAGAGCGCCGTTCTTGAACATGGCGGCACGCAGGGCCTCCATCTCGGCACCCTGCTTGACGAAGTAGCAGCCGCGCTTCTGGAACTCGGCCTTAACCTGGTCATAGATGGTGTCGATGACGGTCACGGACTGCTCGGAAGCGCAGATCATGCCGTTATCGAAGGTCTTGGAGTGGATGATGGAGTTGACGGCGAGCAGCACGTCGGCGGTGTCGTCGATGATGACCGGGGTGTTACCGGCGCCAACGCCCAGGGCGGGCTTGCCCGAGGAGTAGGCGGCCTTGACCATGCCCGGGCCACCGGTGGCGAGGATGATGTCGACGTCGCGCATGACCATGTTGGTCAGCTCGATGGAGGGGACATCGACCCAGCCGATGATGCCCTCGGGGGCGCCGGCCTTGACGGCGGCGTCGAGCACGAGCTTGGCGGCGGCGATGGTGCACTTGGCGGCTGCCGGGTGCGGGGAGATGATGATGCCGTTGCGGGTCTTCAGGCTGATCAGCGTCTTGAAGATCGCAGTGGAGGTGGGGTTGGTCGTCGGGATGACGGCGCCCACGATGCCGATGGGCTCGGCGATCTTGGTGATGCCGTAGGCCTCGTCGCGCTCCAGGACACCACAGGTCTTGGTGTTCTTGTAAGCGTTGTAGATGTACTCTGCGGCGTAGTGGTTCTTGATGACCTTGTCCTCAAGAACGCCGCGGCCGGTCTCCTCGATGGCCATCTTCGCCAACGGGATACGAGCCTTGTTGGCGGCCATGGCGGCCTCATAGAAGATCTTGTCGACCTGCTCCTGCGTGTACGTAGCAAAAAGCGCCTGGGCCTCTCGCATCTGAGCGAGCTTAGCCTCAAGCGCCTCTACGTTGTCCACAATTGCGGGAGTAGTGTTTTCCGGTGACTTTTTCACCATTTGTGTCTCCTTGCGATCGGAGATTTACCCTACGTCTTGCATGATAGCAAGAAATTATTCGGCGAACGGTAAGATTCCCGTAAAAGGCATACTAAAACGCTTCAATCAACTGAAACGTTTCAACTATAACTATCTGCCTATTGCATTGCCCCGCTCATTGGGGACAGACTTACATGAGTGCTTTCACTCATTTGTGACAGACATGGATTTGTCATTTTGCCGTTCTGGGCCTGTTTTTGGCGCAGATTGGATATAAATAGGTCACAGGCTCAGCATTTCGCGTTCCTTCTCTCCTTTTAGGTGTTGCCTGTACGGCTTTGAAAGGAGAGACCATGCCCCGATGCGCCCGCGAAATATCGCTCACCGGCTATTACCACGTCTTTGACCGCGGCAACTCCAAACAGATCATTTTTGAAGATGATTCCGACCGCTATCGTTTCTTATCGGACATCTCAGACAGGTTTGCGTGCCATGACGTGGCGGTGTTGGCCTGGTGCCTTATGGATAATCACTTCCATTTGATGGTTGATGACCCATATGACAACCTTTCAAAGGCAATGCAGTGCGCGCTGACGGCCTATGCCAAGTATTTCAATGGAAAAACGGGAAGAACGGGTCACCTGTTTGATAATCGCTATTCGCGGATCGCGGTCGAGTCGGACACGCAGGCGGTGCAGTTGCTCGATTATATCCATCTCAATCCTGTGAAAGGTGTGCTCGACTCGCTCGATGCCTACCGCTGGTCAAGCTACAAGGCATACCAGCTGGGATACGATCCCTTTGATATCTGTGACGCGGCCCCTATGCTCGATATTGTCGGAGGCTCTCGTTGCTATTGCGAGCATCTCGAGGAAGTTGCCGGGCGCATCTGGTCAGTGGAGATTCTTCCGCGCCGACGGATCCCCGATGAGGACGCCCTTTCCGTTGCGCGCGAAGTTTTGCCGAGCATTGATCCTGCGCTGCTCAAGGCCCTGCCACGCCCCGAACGCGATGCCTGTCTGCTAAGGCTCAGGCGGGCCCATCTTACGGTCAAGCAAATTGCCCGTATCACCGGTATCGGCGCTACAAGCGTAACCAAGGCCACCACAGGCTGGAACGAGGCGGCCTGAGGTATGGATTGGGGCCGATCGATGCACTGTGAGCTTAGGAAAGCATTCATCTAAGTCTGTCCCCAATGCGTGAAAACACTCATGTAAGTCTGTCCCCAATGAGTGCAAAAAAGACGCCCTCCGTGGGGGAGGACGCCTTTGGTAAGTTCTATATGAACGCGAGGTCTTTGACCCGGAGAGTCCGAGGTACTTGTTGGTAAGACCTTATTTAGGAGCGCGCAACCTTGCCGGACTTGAGGCAGGTGGAGCAAACGTTCATCTTGCGACGGTGACCATCGACGACGACGTAAACGCGCTGGATGTTGGGGCGGAACTTACGGTTGGTGACGCGGTGAGAGTGGCTGATGGAGCGACCGGCAACGGGGTGCTTACCGCAAACTTCGCAAACTTTGGACATAACTGACCCTCCTTGGGCGACAAACGAACATGTCGCGTTAACAAACAAGCCTGAACTATAGCACAGAAGCAGCTCCCTGTGCGTAATCTACACAGAGATATTCCTCTTTTGGCGATAGTGCTCACGCCACGGCCCTGGACGTAGATCCGATTTGCGTGCAGCAGAGGGGATTATGCCAGCTCGTGCGTGCGTTTTCAAGCTCGTCCCACAAATATATATAGGTTTATGGAGCATTGGGCTCCGTTTACGGATTGTTCTGTATTTATGCTCGCAATTAAGCTCGAGGTTGGCTACACTATCCCTTGACCATTAAAGGGGTACGAGATACCCACATGGAATTACATAGCTGCCAAAGAGCAGCCCTTCCTGTGGGTGTCTGGTCCGCTTTAAGCGGTCGGGCATCTATTTTTTTGACTGTGTCAGCAGTCAAGACATGTGAGGAAGGAGATCGATGGGCACGACTTCCCCCAAGGCGGTCATCATGGACGAGACCGCCGTCAATCGAGCGATGACCCGCATCGCGCACGAGATTCTCGAGCGCAACGAGGGCTGTGAAGACCTCGCTCTGGTCGGCATCGTCACGCGCGGCGACCTTCTGGCAAAGAAGCTCGCCGAGGAGATCAAGGAGATCGAGGGCGTCGACGTTCCGCTCGGCAGCCTGGACATCAGCTTCTACCGCGATGACTATGCGACCAATTTCGCTCCCGCGATCCACGCTACCAACATTCCCTTCAGCGTCGACGGCAAGCGCGTCGTGCTGGTGGACGACATCCTGTATACGGGCCGTACTATCCGCGCCGCTCTGGATGCCGTCATGGACCTGGGCCGTCCGAGCCGCATCGAGCTGGCAGTTCTCGTTGACCGCGGTCACCGTGAGCTCCCCATCTCGCCGGACTTTGTCGGCAAGAACGTTCCCTCGTCGCATGAGGAGAACGTGCACCTATATATGAAGGAAGTCGACGGCCACACCGCCGTCGAGATTAACGACGTCGCGCCGGGTTCCCACGTGGGCTCCGCGCCGCTGGGAGGTGAGTAGTACCGTGGCGTTCAACCATAAGCACCTGATCGACATTACCGAGTACTCCGAAGAGGACATCAAGCTCATCCTCGAGACCGCCAAGGCGTTCTCTGAGGTCAACGAGCGTGCGATCAAGAAGGTCCCCACGCTCAAGGGCAAGACCATCGTCAACATGTTCAACGAGCCCTCGACGCGCACCCGCAGCTCCTTCGAGCTCGCCGAGAAGCGCCTTTCGGCCGACAGCCTCAACTTTGGCGGCTCCTCGACCTCCACGGTCAAGGGCGAGAGCCTCGTCGACACCGTCGAGACCCTCAACGCCTACAAGATTGATTGCATCGTCGTTCGCGATAAGCACGCCGGTGCTCCCTACATCGTCACGCAGAACTCGCCCGCGAGCGTCATCTGCGCCGGCGACGGCAAGCACAACCACCCCACGCAGGCCCTGCTCGACCTGTACACCATCTGGGAGCACAAGGGTGACTTCCACGGTCTGAAGGTCGCCGTCGTCGGCGATATCGCGCACTCCCGCGTGTGCGGCTCGCTGATCCCCGCACTTAAGATCATGGGCTGCGAGACCTACGCCGTCGCCCCCGGCACGCTGCTGCCGCCGGCGCCCGAGGTCCTGGGCTGCGACCACGTGACGAGCGACCTCGATTCCGTCCTGCCCGAGCTGGACGTCGTCTACATGTTGCGCGTGCAGCAGGAGCGCCTCGAGGGCGCACCGTTCCCCACGATTCGCGAGTACCACAAGCTCTTCGGTCTGACCAAGGACCGCGAGAAGCTCATGAAGCCCGATGCGATTATCTGCCACCCGGGCCCCATCAACCGCGGCGTTGAGTTCGACTCCTATATGGCCGACCACCCGCAACGCTCCGTCATCCTGGAGCAGGTCTACGCCGGTATCTGCGTGCGTATGGCTATCCTGTATCTGCTGCTTGGAGGTGCCGATAATGGCCTTGCTTCTTAAGAATGCCCACGTCGTCGATCCGTCCGTCGAGCTTGACGGTGTCGTCGACGTCCTGATCGACGGTGACAAGATCGCCGAGGTCGGCGAGAACCTCGCCGCCGAGGGAGCCGAGGTCCGCGACCTTTCCGGCAAGTATCTCGTCCCCGGCCTGGTGGATATGCACGTGCATCTGCGCGAGCCTGGCTACGAGGTCAAAGAGGACATCGAGAGCGGCACCCGCGCTGCTGCCAAGGGCGGCTTCACCGGCGTGTGCGCCATGCCCAACACCGATCCCGTCACCGATAACGGCACCGTCGTGGAGTTCGTCAAGTCCCGCGCTGCCGAGGTCGGCCACTGCCGCGTCTATCCGTCGGGCGCCATGACCCGCGGTCTTAAGGGCGAGGCCATGTCCGAGATGGGCGATATGGTCGCCCACGGCGCCGTCGCCTTCACCGACGATGGTCGTGGCGTGCAGGGCGCGGGCATGCTCCGTCGCTGCATGGACTACGGCAAGATGTTCGGCAAGGTCTTTATGAGCCACTGCCAGGACGAAGATCTGGTCGGCCACGGCCAGATCAACGAGGGCAAGGTCTCGACCCGTCTGGCCCTCGAGGGTTGGCCGGCCGCCGGCGAGGAGCTTCAGATTGCCCGCGACATCGAGATTGCCAAGCTGACCGGTGCCAAGCTGCACATCCAGCACATCTCCACCGCTCATGGCCTGGAGCTCGTGCGTGCCGGTAAGTCTGCCGGTGTCCAGGTGACCTGCGAGGCCACCCCGCACCACATGTTCCTGACCGAGAACGACCTGGACGAGACCTACAACACCTCGCTCAAGGTCAATCCGCCGCTGCGCACCGACGAGGATGCCGAGGCCATCCGTCAGGGTGTCATCGACGGTACCGTCGACGCTATCGTTACCGACCACGCTCCCCACACCCCGTGGGAGAAGGCCCGCGAGTTCGAGCTCGCGCCCTTTGGAATGATTGGCCTCGAGACTTCGCTGTCGCTCGTGCTCACTGAGCTGGTCAACACGGGCAAGATGAGCGTGAGCCGCATGGTCGAGCTCATGGCCATCAAGCCGCGTGAGATTCTGGGCCTCGATCAGGTTCAGGTCAAGGCGGGCTCTGTCGCCGACCTGACCGTGTTCGACCCCTCCGCAACCTGGACGGTTGGCGAGGACGGTTACGAGTCGCGCGCCGAGAACTCCGGTTTTGCCGGCCGCACGCTCACCGGTCGTGCCACCGATGTATTTGTCGGTGGCAAGCAGACGCTCGCCGACGGCTGCATCTGCTAGCATAGCCTTATCGCTTTTGTGCGCGGCGCCCTTGCGGTGCCGCGCTTTCTGTTCGTTTAGACCATGCAACCGCATGGGGGATTGGAGCGTCTATGCCCACACCTTCCACTGCACGCATGCACGACTTCGAGGTCGTCTCGAACCGGGAGATCGCCGACGGCATCTTCTCGCTCGTAATCTCGGCCCCCAAGCTTGCAAGTGCGCTCAAGCCCGGTCAGTTTGTGAACATTGCCGTGCCCGGTGATGCCTCCTCGCTGCTTCGCGTGCCCCTGAGCTTCTATCGCGCCGACGCCGAGGCCGGCACCGTCGAGCTGTGGTACGCCGTCGTGGGCGACGATACCCGCCGTTTGTCTCAGATGGGCCCTGGCTCCACCTCTAACCTGTTGGGCCCCGGTGGCCGTGGCTGGATGGTACCCGAGGGCACCAGGAAGGCACTGCTCGTCGCCGGTGGCATCGGCGTTCCGCCTGTGCTGTGTCTTGCCGGCATGCTTGCCGAGCAGGGTGTTGATGTGGACGTGTGCCTGGGCTTTGGCACCGCTTCCAAAGTCGTGGGTGTCGATGAGTTCCGTGCGCTGGGCGCCACGGTTAACGTGTGCACCGACGACGGTTCGCTCGGCACGCACGGTTTTTGCACCGATCCGGCAGCCGAGCTGCTTGGAGAGGGCGGCTACGACTACGTGGCCAGCTGCGGCCCCGCCGTCATGATGAAGAAAGTCGCCGCCGCTGCCGCTGAGGCCGGTGCGTACTGCGAGGTGTCGCTCGAGCGCATGATGAGCTGCGGCTTTGGCGCCTGCAACACCTGCAATGTCGAGACGGTCGACGGTATGAAGGGCGCCTGCATGTGCGGCCCCGTGTTCGATGCTTCCAAGGTGGTGGTCTTCTAGTGGGTACCGTGAACATGGCCGTCGATTTCGGCGGCGTCAAGATGCAGAACCCCATCAACACCGCAGCCGGTACCTTCGGCTACGGTTGGCAGTTCCAGAATTTCTTCGATGTTTCCCAGCTGGGCGCCATTACCACCAAGGGCTGTGCCGCCGAGCCCTGGCCGGGCAACCCTGCGCCTCGCATGGCCGAGATTCCTGGCGGTATGATCAACTCCGTGGGACTGCAGAACCCCGGTGTCGCGGCCTTTGCCCGTGAGTCCGGCCCGTGGCTCGAGCAGCTGTCCAAGGACGGTTGCCAGGTCATTTGCCAGGTTGCCGGGCACTCCGTTGACGAGTTTGTCCGCGCACTCGAGATGTATGTCGAGCTGTGCCCCTGGGCTGCCGGCTACGAGATCAACGTGAGCTGCCCTAATATCGCCGCCGGCGGTGCCGCCATGGGCTCCACGCCCGAGGGCGCCTCTTCCGTTATGGCTGCTTGCCGCAAGGTGACCGATAAGCCGCTGTTCGTGAAGATGGCGCCGGTCAACGTCGCCGAGATCGCCAAGGCCCTCGAGGCTGCCGGCGCCGACGGCCTTTCGGTCATCAACTCCATCCAGGGCATGGCCATCGACGTCCATACCCGCAAGTCCCGCGTGGCCAAGCCCAAGGGCGGCCTTTCGGGCCCGCTGTGCCACCACATCGCCGTGCGCATGGTCTGGGAGGTTGCCCAGGCCGTCGATATCCCCATCAACGGTGTCGGCGGTGTCATGACTGGCGAGGATGCGGCTGAGTTTATCCTGGCCGGCGCCACCTGCGTGTCGGTCGGCATGGCCAACTTCGTCGATCCGTGCGCTTCGCTTAAGATCGCGCATGAGCTCGAGGCCTGGGCCGAGTCCCAGGGCGTAAAGGACATCAACGAGCTGGTGGGTGCTTTCGAATGCTAGAGAATGATGCCCGCGACCGTGTTATCGTCGCCCTCGACTGCGACCGTGAGCGCGCGCTCGAGCTCGCCCACGAGCTTTCGGGCCATGCCGCCTGGCTCAAGGTCGGCATGACGCTCTATTACGCTGAGGGTCCCCAGATCGTCAAGACCTTTAAGGACCTTGGCTTTAAGGTCTTCCTCGACCTTAAGTTCCATGACATTCCGCATCAGGTGCGCGGCGCTGCCCGCTCGGCCTCGCTTGCCGGTGCCGACCTGCTTTCGGTCCACGGCCTGGGCTCGGGTGCTATGCTCGCTGCCTGCCGCGAGGGTGCCGAGGAGGCGCGTGAGGACCGCGCCAAGCTCGTCGCCATCACCGTGCTCACGAGCATGAATCAGGATGCCTTGAGCGAGATCGGCGTCGAGTCTCCCGTGGCCGAGGAGGCCGCCCGCTTGGCAAAGCTTGCTCAAGCCACTGGCATCGATGGCATCGTGTGCTCACCGATGGAGGCTCACGACATGCGTGAGCTGCTGGGTCCCGACGCGCTGATCGTGACCCCGGGCGTGCGTCCGGTGGGTGCCGCTCTTGGTGACCAGTCCCGCGTGGCGACGCCTTCCCAGGCTATCGAGCGTGGCGCAAGCCACATTGTGGTGGGCCGTCCCATCACCGGCGCCGACGATCCGGTTGCCGCCTTTGACGCTATTGTCGCTGAGCTGGTCGAAAACGTCTCCTAAAAGATTCCCCTAAGTCACCACTTTTGGGTCTCATTAGCACAAAATAGCCCCTGTGCCTGCGTAAACTTTCCCATCCTTTGTGTGGAATCGCAGGTCAGGGGCTTAACTTTGGGCGCAGTATATTGCACTTTTTGCGGGTATCGTCTAACCTATGGAGCCGCGATTGGGCATTTTGTACGTTCTACGTGCTAAAATGCCAATTATTGAATCAGATATAACCCAACTATTTGGAGGTACGAATGGCACTCCCTCAGCTTACCGATGAGCAGCGCAAGCAGGCTCTTGAGAAGGCTGCTGCCGCACGTCACGCCCGCGCTGAGCTTCGCGAGCAGATCAAGAAGGGCGAGAAGTCCCTCGAGTCTGTGCTCAACTCCGATGACCCCATCGCTTCCCGCATGAAGGTTTCCACCCTCATCGAGTCTCTCCCTGGTTATGGCAAGGCCAAGGCCGCCAAGATCATGGAGGAGCTCGGTATCTCCACTACCCGTCGCGTCCAGGGCCTCGGCGTCCGTCAGCGCGAGCAGCTCCTCGAGCAGCTGACCAAATAAGTGAGCGCTCAGGATTCCAAGCTCTTTGTGATTTCTGGACCGTCAGGCGCAGGCAAGGGTACGCTCGTCACTCGTGTGCGCGAGCGCCGCTCGAACCTGGGCCTGACGGTTTCGGCTACCACGCGAGCACCACGCAAAGGTGAGGTCGACGGCGTCAACTACTTTTTTCTGACGCGCGAGGAGTTCGACCGCCGCGTGGCAAACGGTGAGTTTGTTGAGTGGGCCGAGGTCCACGGTAACTGCTACGGCACGTTGGTGAGCGAGGTCACATCCAAGCTCGCCTCTGGCGCATCTCTGATTTTGGAGATCGATGTCCAGGGCGCCCTGCAGGTGAAGGAGCGCTTCCCCGAGGCCGTGCTGATCTTTATCAAGCCGCCTTCGCTTGAGGTACTCCGCGAGCGTCTAGTCGGTCGCGGTACCGAGACGCCCGAGACGATTGAGCTGCGTATGGCAAACGCCGCCGATGAGCTTGCCCTTGCCGACCGCTACGACGACGTCGTGGTTAATGACGATCTCGACCGCGCGACCGATGAGCTCGTTCGCGTTCTCGATATGCATGAAAGGATCTGAGGTCCGTGTCCGTTGTAAAGCCTTGCATTGACGATCTTCTGGAGAAGACCGATCACAACCGCTTCCTGCTCGCTTCGCTTGCCTCCAAGCGCGCCTGCGACATCAATAGCATGCTGCGTGGCCAGCACAACCGCGTGCTTGCCGTCCAGGATGTCGATGACATCACCATCGGACTTTCCGGTGCCGATACCATCTCGATGGCTATGGACGAGATTGTCGACGGCGACATCTCTTACGACGAGGCCCGTTACGAGAAGGCGCTCGGCCACAAGGTTGCTGAAGCCTAAATGGCGGCTCGCGTCTGCCTAGTCCACTATCACGAGGTTGGGCTGAAGGGCAAGAACCGCGCACATTTTGAGCATATCCTCATGGATAACATCAAGGCGGCCTTGGCCGCCTTTTCCGTGAACGCCGTGTCTCGAATTTCCGGTTATATCCTCGTGACCTTTAACGAGCATCAGGCCGACGAGGCGGCGCGTGTCATCCGCACCGTCCCCGGCGTTGCCCGTGTGTCTTTGGCGTATCACACCAACCGCGACCCGCAGGAGTACTGCGCCGCCGCTGTGAAGGCGCTGCGCGAGTTTGGTTCCTTCGATTCGTTTAAGGTGCACGCCAAGCGCTCCAATACTGACTATGAGCTCACCTCGATCGATATCAATCGACAGGTTGGCGAGGTGCTGTGTGAGGCGTTTCCCGATAAAAAGGTCCAGATGCACGACCCCGACGCGATGGTGCACGTTCTGGTGGTTCAGGGTAGCGTTTATGTGTATGCGCGCTCCGAGCGCGGCGTTGGCGGCCTTCCGGTGGGTTCTGCCGGCAAGGTCGTGACGCTTCTGTCGTCGGGTATCGATTCTCCGGTGGCGACCTGGATGCTCGCGCGTCGCGGCGCGGTGTGCGTGCCGGTGCATTTCTCCGGTCGTCCGCAGACGCCCGACACGAGTGAATACCTGGTGCAGGACATCATCCGTGCGCTTGAGCCGGGTGTCCAGATCGGCCGCCTGTACGTGGTGCCGTTTGGCGACTGCCAGCGTGAGATTTCGGTCACCTGTCCCAGCAACCTGCGCGTGATCATGTATCGCCGCATTATGTATTCGGTTGCTGAGCGCATTGCACACATCGAGGGTGCCAGGGCCATCGTTACGGGCGAATCGCTTGGGCAGGTTGCCTCCCAAACGCTTGAGAACATCATGGCCGTCAACGAAGCCGTGAAGATTCCCGTGTTCCGTCCTCTCATCGGTTCGGACAAACAGGAGATCATCGCACGCGCCGAGGAGATCGGTACGTTCGATATCTCGACTGAGGCCGCTCCCGACTGCTGCACGCTGTTTATGCCACGCCGTCCCGAGACGCACGCTAAACTCGATGCCGTGCATGAGGCCTGGGAACTGTTTGATCACGAGGAGATGATTGAGCGTCTGCTCAAGCAGACCGAGTACATCGACTTCGAGAGCAACACGTACAAGGCCCCTAAGACCTTAAAACGCAAACATTCTGAGCTTGCTCCGCGTGAGATTTACCAAGATCACGAGTAAATATGTGCATAGACCGACGATGCGCCTGCATCGTCGGTCTTTTGCTATCTGGGCATTTTGCGGCTAAGTGTTCATTTGCTGACGTGTGTCTGAATAAATGGACATTTTTTCGCAAGGTTTAGGTCAGCTTTTGGTTTGACCGCGAAAACTGGTGTGGACGTGCGGAAGCTGCGGCGTTCGTTTCCTGACACGATGATGTTGGGAGGTTTTGCTATGGCGCAGCGCGAACAACACGAACGAGTCAAAAAGATGGACCGCTGGGCGGGCAAACTGCTCGGTCATAAGGCAGTGGTGATGGCGATACTGGTCGTCATTGCGATGGCGAGTGGACTGGCAATGGCGAACTTTGGCGGCGGTGCCGGCGGTGTGTCGTTTGAGCGCACTGATGGTTCGGGCACGTTAGTGGAGCCGGGATCCGGCGATGCTTCGAGTGGAAAGACATCTGAAGGCTCTTCGCCTAAGGCGTCTGCCGCGGCAGAGGTCTATGTCGATGTTGATGGCGCCGTGGTGTCACCCGGTGTATATCGCCTCAAAGACGGGGCGCGGGTGGCTCAGGCGATTGATGCTGCCGGCGGGCTGGCGCCCGAAGCAGACGTTACGGGGCTTAATCGTGCATCCAAGGTCACTGATGGACAAAAAATTCATGTTCCAACGGTAGGGGAGCAGCAGGCGTCCATTGCGGAAGCCGGTGTTGATGGTGGGACTTCCGCATCGTCGGGCGTTAGTGGCGCAACAGGCCTAGTAAACATCAATACGGCAAGCGCGGCAGAGCTGCAGACGCTTTCGGGCATCGGTCCCTCCATGGCCCAGTCGATTATCGATGAGCGGACAAAGAACGGTGCTTTTGCCTCGGTTGACGATCTGATGCGTGTGTCGGGAATCGGCGAGAAGAAGCTTGCCAAAATCAAAGATTGCATCTGCGTATGAGTGCGACCGAGCGCGAGCATGTGATGCCTCCGCGGCCCCTGATGCCGTGGACGATGGCTCTGTGTGCCGGCATGTGCGTGGGCTGCGCCCTGGTGCTTAACGTGGCCACTGATGCGCTACTGGGGGAGCAGGCGCCAGCGTTCGGGCCGCTATGGGCCATTCCCGTTGCGGCGGCGATATTCGTTGTGCTGGCTCAATCTTGTGCGCGGCTTGCCCCTTTGAAGCGGTGGCTGTATGCCGTGTCCGTCGGTCTCGTGGCGGGAGCGGTCGTCTCGGCGTGGTGGGCTGTGGGTGCGCTCAGCGCTTCGAAGGCGCTCGACGGTCGAGCGGCAAGCGGTCTCGAGTTTGTCGTGCAGGGTGATCCATCCATAAACGACGACGTGTATTCCTATACCTGCGAGGCACGCGCGGACGGTAAGAACTTGGCAACGGTTCGCCTATCGTGTGATCGTGAGCTCAAGGTCGGGGCGCACGTGCGTGTTATCGGTCGCGTTTCACGTTTTGAGAACGATGCGTATGGACGATCGCGCGTGCTCCGAGGCGAGGTGCGCAAGGTTAAAGCCGTTCGGATTGTGTCGGTCGATGAGGGCTCTCCGGGGCCGCTGCTTCGGCTGCGAAATGGGCTGCTTGTGTCCATTGCGCCTGCGACCGACCCGGCGCGTGCGCTCATAGCCGGTGTCGTCTGCGGGCGTTCGGCCGAGCTGCGCGCCCAGCCGGCGGGCGACTGGTTTTCTGTGACGGGAACGGCACATCTTATCGCCGTCTCGGGCAGCCATTTGGCTATCGTGGGGTTTGTAATCGAGGGCGTATTGCAAAAGACTCGGTGCTCACGTGGCCTTCAGCGGGCGATATTGGCGATAACGCTTGTGGGCTACGCTGCCTTTACGGGCGCATCTCCCTCGGCCGTGCGCGCGTGCTGCATGGTGTTCGCGACGCTTGTCGTAAACGGCGCGGGGCGTCGCCGGCACGGCGCATCGGCACTCTTTGTTACCATGTCCATCTTTGTGCTACTGCGGCCGACGGTGCTGTTCGAGATGGGCTTTCAGCTTTCATGTGCCAGCGTCTTAGCCATTCTGTGCTTTTGCCCCTATGCGACCTACGCTTTGGGTGAGCTGGGTGTGCCGACGGGCGTTGCCAGCATGCTTTCCGTCACGCTGTGCTCGCAGTTGGCGACGCTCCCCATTACCATTCCTGCCTTCGGTACGTTCTCGCTCATTGCTCCGCTGGCAAATGCGGTCATCGGTCCGGTGGTGAGCGTACTGCTTGCTGTGTCGATCGTGCTGGTTCCCTTTTCGCTTGTGGCACCGTTGCGGACTTGGGCGCTCGTTGTGCCCATGATTGCCGCCCGTTGCGCGCTGTTTTTCGAGCAGCTGTTTGCCGCCGTGCCGGGTGCATCCGTGAGCGTGCCGCCCGATAGCATGTGGATTTACCTAGTGCCGTTTTTGCTGGCGGTTCTGCTTGTCCGGTGGCCGCGTCCCCGTGCACGCCCTATGGCGGTGGGGCTTGCATGCCTGGTGCTCTTGGCTGCGATTCCGTACGTCTACTGGGATCGATTCGCTCCGTCTTCGGTGACGGTGCTCGATGTGGGTCAGGCCGATGCGATTCTTATCCGCCAGGGCGGCGCAGTAGCACTCGTCGACTGCGGACTCGACGAGCGCGTGGTGGCGGCGTTGGTCCGCAATAACGTGCACCATATCGATGCCGTCTTTGTGACGCATTGGGATGAGGACCACTGGGGTGGTCTGCCTGCCGTGCTCGAACAGTTTTCGGTCGGAACGATTGCCGTGGCGGCGGATGCGCTGGAGGATGCTCCTGCCGAGGTATTGAACCGACCTGGCGTGGAGTATCGGCAGGTGCGCCGTGGGGATACGGTCGATATCGGCTCATTTTGCGCCCGCGTGATGTGGCCATTCGAATCCGTGGATGGCGAGGGAAATGAGGATTCGCTTGTCCTGCTGCTCTCTTATGTTCAGGAAGGCAAGGGCCTGCGTATGCTCCTCACCGGTGATGCCGAGCTCGACCAAGAACGGGAATTCGTGCAGGAGGTGGGGGATATCGACGTACTTAAACTTGGGCATCACGGCTCTAAGGTTTCAGTCGATGGTGAGTTGCTGGACGTCCTGAAGCCCGAGCTTTCCCTCGCGAGCGCGGGCGTGGGGAATCGATACGGCCATCCGTCCGATGCCTGCATCGATGCCGTTAAGGAAGCGGGCGGTGTGTTCGCGTGCACTATCGAACACGGCGACATTACCGTCACGCCGACTGCGAATGGCTTTGCGATGCGATGCCAGCGACCGTGACGACGTCGTTGGCGTGTGGTGGGCCCCTGGGCTAGAATGGCACGGAACGAATACGAAGGCCTGCGGGAGGGGAGCGCAATGTCCGAAACCGGTCTGCTGCCGGCATATCTGATCGTCGGTACCGACGGAGTCAAGCGCGATCACGCCGTCTCGCGTATGAAAGCGCGTCTGGAAAAGTCGGGTATGGTCGAGTTCAACCTCGACGAGCGCGATATGACCAAAGACCCCGATATCGAGTCGATTATCGGATCGCTCAACACCTTTCCCATGGGCAGCGAGTTTCGCCTGGTAATCCTTGACGGCTGTTCAAAGCTCGCCAAGGCGGTCTCGGAGCCGCTCGTTGAGTATCTGGCAAGTCCCAGCCCCACAACGGTCTGCCTCATCATCGCCGACTCGCTTGCCAAGAACACGCGCCTGTATAAGGCGATCGCCAAGATTGACAAGAAGGCGGTGATCGATTGCTCCGGCACCAAGCGCTGGGAGCTACCGCGCCGTGTGCAGCAGATGGCGACGCAGCACGGCAAGTCGATCTCGACGGCGGCCGCCGAGGAACTCGTCTCGCGTTCGGGTGAAAACACTCGCATGCTCGATAACGACTTGGCTAAGCTTGCCCAGATGGTCGAGGCGCCCCAGATTGAGCTTGCCGACGTTGAGCGCTGGATTGTACGTACGGCCGAGGTTCAACCCTGGGACTTTCTCAATGCGGTCTCGGCCCGTGACATGCGACGCTCGCTCGAGCTCTTCAATCTACTGCCCGCCAAGAGCTACGTGTGGACTTACACATTGCTGTGCGGCCGCATCCGCGAGCTTATCGTTGCCAAGGCACTCGATGCGCGCGGACAGGGTCGTGAGCTGGCCGCAACACTTAAGCTCCAGTCCTGGCAGGTCAAGAATCACCTGACCTGGGCACGTCGCTTTTCGATGGCAGAGCTCGTCGCGGCGCTCGAGGGCGCGGTCGATGTGGAGCTCGCGCTCAAGGGTTCGGCCGATTCTCAGACCGCGCTTTTGCTCTGGATTACGAACATCTTGAGAAAATCGTGATGATACCTGCCTATTTGACAAATTCGTTCTATCCCTTTGAGAGGGAGCGTGCTATAGTAGGCGCTTGCATGACCTCACCGTGTCTCAGAGGTGTCATACATTTTTTGCAAGGAACTCGAAAGGAACTCCAGAAGTGGCAAACATCAAGTCTCAGAAGAAGCGTATCCGCACCAATGAGGCAGCTCGCATGCGTAACAAGGCTGTCAAGTCCGAGCTCAAGACGCTGACCAAGCACGTCCAGTCCGCCGTCGCCGAGGGCGACGCCGAGAAGGCCCAGGCTGCCCTCAAGACCGTCACCAAGCGTCTCGACATGGCTGCCGCCAAGCATGTTATCCACAAGAACCAGGCTTCCAACCGCAAGTCCGGTCTTGCCAAGCTCGTGAACAGCATCAACGCCTAAGTTGTAAATTTCACACCACACAGATTACGCGCATAAATGGAGCCTGTTTTATGGAACAGGCTCCATTTTTTGTACCGCTCGGGTAAGATAGTCCGCATGAATACTTCAATTGACATTTCCCACATCCGCAACTTCTCGATTGTTGCGCACATCGACCATGGCAAGTCCACGATCAGTGACCGCATCCTCGAGCTCACCCATACTGTCGACGAGCGTGACATGGAGTCGCAGCTGCTCGACACCATGGATATCGAGCGCGAGCGCGGCATTACGATCAAGTCCAATGCCGTCCGCGTGTCCTATGACGCCGACGACGGCGAGACGTATCAGTTCAACCTGATCGATACGCCGGGCCACGTGGACTTCACCTACGAGGTCTCGCGTTCGCTGGCCGCCTGCGAGGGTGCGGTGCTCGTCGTCGACGCCACGCAGGGCGTCGAGGCGCAGACCGTCTCCAATGCTACGCTCGCCATGAACGCCAATCTGGACATTGTGCCGGCCATCAACAAGATCGACCTGCCCTCGGCCCATCCCGATGAGGTCAAGACCGAGATCGAGGATGACTTGGCGATCCCTGCTGATGATGCCGTGTGTGTCTCGGGCAAGACCGGCGAGGGCATCCACGATCTGCTGGAGTCCATTGTCTTTTTGATCTCTCCGCCCAAGGGCGATGCGAACGCGCCGCTCAAGGCACTCATCCTGGATTCGTACTTCGACGAGTATCGTGGTGTCGTTGCCACGGTGCGCATCTTTGACGGTTCCATCAAAAAGGGCGATACCCTGCGCATGATGCAGGCCAAGGGCGACTTTTTGGTCGATGGCGTGGGCGTCAAGCGTCCCGCCGAGACGCCGGTCGACGCGCTGACGGTCGGCGAGGTCGGATACGTGGTCACGGGTCTGAAGGATCCCGAGGCCGTTCGCGTGGGCGATACCCTCACGTGGGCGTCGAATCCCTGCCCCGAGCCTCTTCCCGGCTACCGCGAGGCTAAGCCCATGGTCTATACGGGCCTGTTCCCGATTGATAACAAGGACTACGAGAACCTGCGCGACGCGCTCGATAAGCTGCACGTCAACGACCCGTCGTTGGTGTGGGAGCCCGAGACCTCGGTGGCGCTCGGCTTTGGCTTCCGCGTGGGCTTTCTGGGCCTGCTACACATGGAAGTCGTCAAGGAACGCCTGGAGCGCGAATTCAACCTGGACCTCATTGCCACGAGCCCCTCGGTCGACTATCACGTCTACAGGACCGACGGCGAAATGATCGATGTCCGCAGTCCGCAGGACCTTCCCGAGGCCACGCGCATCGAGCGTATCGAGGAACCCTACCTCAAGGCAAAGATCATCTGCCCGCCTGAGTACACGGGTGCCGTCATGCAGCTCGCCATCGAGCACCGCGGCGTCACGACCGACATGATCCATCTGACGAGCAAATCGGTCGAGATGCGCTTCGATATGCCGCTCGCCGAGCTCATCTTGGACTTCTTTGACCAGCTTAAGAGTCGTACCAAGGGCTATGCCTCGCTCGACTACGAGTTCAACGAGTACCGTCCATCCGAGCTTGTGAAGCTCGACATCTTGCTTTCGGGCGACGAGGTGGACGCGCTGTCGTTTATCGTCCACAAGGACAAGGCCTATGGCCTGGCCCGTGGCCTGTGCGACAAGCTTAAGGAGATCATCCCGCGCCAGCTGTTCGAGGTGCCTATTCAGGGTGCCATCGGTAACAAGATCATTGCCCGCTCCACCGTCAAGGCACGCCGCAAGGACGTTCTGGCTAAGTGCTATGGCGGCGATATCTCGCGTAAGCGCAAGTTGCTCGAGAAGCAAAAAGAGGGCAAGAAGCGTATGAAGGCCATCGGCTCGGTCGAGGTCCCGCAGGAGGCCTTCATGGCGATTCTCAAGGTGGACGAGTAGGTCCATGGCGCTTTCTGAATACAGTACGCGGCTGCTGGGTGCCTATGCCGAGCAGCCGTTCCTCATGGCTCCTATGGCGGGCGTGACCGATCCCGCCTATCGCATCATGTGCCGTCGCCGCGGTGCCAATCTTGCCTACAGCGAGATGGTGAGTGTGGCGGGCCTTGCCTATGCCAGCAATAAGACGTGGCGTCTGGTGCTACCGGCCGACGAGGAGCAGCAGATTTGCGTGCAGCTCTTTGGCTCCAAGCCCGATCAGTTTGCGAGCGCTGTCGCTGCCGTCGAGGAGCGTGTGGGCGATCGCCTGTCGCTGATCGATATCAACATGGCCTGCCCGGCCCGCAAAGTCGTCACCAAGGGCGAGGGCTCGGCGCTCATGCGCACACCCGACCTAGCCGAGAAGATCGTCCAAGCGGCGGTGGGCGCGGCACACGTTCCCGTAACCGTAAAGATCCGCAAGGGCTTTTACGCCGAAGATCGCAATGCCGCGACGTTTGCCCAGATGCTCGAGGGGGCGGGAGCCGCCGCGGTGGCGGTGCATGGCCGCTGTGCCACGCAGCTCTACACCGGCCAGGCCGATTGGTCGGTCGTCGATGAGGTGGCCGACGCTGTTGAGATTCCCGTGATTGGTTCGGGCGATGTGTTCTCGGCCGAGGACGCTGCTGAGCATCTGCAAGGTTCGGGTGCTAGCGCGGTGTTTATCGCGCGCGGCATCTACGGCAATCCGTGGGTGTTCGGCGATGCTCGCGCCCTTGCGCTCGATGGCACGCCGGTACCGGCGCGCAGCTCGGTCGAGCGCCTGAACGCCCTGCGTGAGCACCTGACGCTCACACACGAGCTGTTGCCGCTCATGTCGCGTGCCCGCACGTACGCAAGTTGGTACTTAAAGGGCATGCCCCATGCCGCCGCCTGGCGCGCCCAGGTGGTGCGCTGCTCCACATACGAGGAGTTCATGGCATTGGTCGATGATATCGAGCGCGATGTGGTGGCCTGCGAGGCCGCGCTTGCCGCCGGCGAGTCGGTGCCCGCTCATCCGCTGGAGGCCTAAGGGTGGCCGTTACCGCGCTGTATGTGCACGTACCGTTTTGCGCTCAAAAATGCCGCTATTGCGACTTTGACTCGCGCAGCTTTGCTGCGTGTGATTTGGATGCCGCGCTCGATGCCTATTTTGAGCAGCTGTATGCGCGCCTCGATTCCTTTTGCGACGCCGGGGCGCTTGCGCAGGTCCGCACGGTCTATATTGGCGGCGGCACGCCGTCACTGGCTGGGGAGCGCCTGGTGGAACTTGCCCGTCGTATCTCCATGTGGTGCAAACCAGTTGAATTTGCTTGCGAAGCCAATCCTGAGTCGCTGACCGCTGAGCTCGCCACCGCGCTTGCCGAGGCGGGTGTCACGCGCATTTCTCTGGGCGTGCAAACCCTCGACAATACCGAGCTGGCTGCTATTGGCCGCATTCACGATGCTAATCGGGCACTTGCGGCTATCGCGACGGTGAAGGACGCTGGCCTCGATGTGTCGTGCGACCTGATGTGCGGCCTTCCCGGGCAGACGGCGGCGAGTTGGCAGCGCACGCTCGATGGCGTGGTGGCGGCGGCTCCGCATCATGTGTCGGTCTACCCGCTCACGCTCGAGGAGGGGACGCCCCTTTATCGCATGGCGTGTCGCGACGAGTCACTCGAGCCTGATGAGGATTTTCAGGCCGCATGCATGGACGCGGCGCGTGAGCGCCTGGGTGCGGCCGGTTATCATCCCTATGAGGTGGCAAGCTATGCACTCGACGGCCATGAGTGCGCCCATAACATTGCCTACTGGACCGGACGGGGCTACCTGGGCCTGGGTCGTTCTGCCGCGGGCATGCTCGACGCCGAGGATTTCGACCGTCTTGCAGGTTTGTTCCCCGGCGTGTCTCCTCGAGGCGATGCGTACCGCGTGCGTCTGGTGCAACGTGACGATGACGCGACGGCGTTCGAGGCCGAATATCTCTCGCAGCGCGAGGCTGCGGCCGAAGACCTGATGCTTGCTTGCCGCATGACGCGCGGTGTCGCGTCCGACCTGTTGGTTCGCGTGGCTCGTGTCATCCCGGCCGATGAGCTGACAGCTGCTTGCGATCGCGCGCTCGAATTGGGTCTTGCCACTTGGGTGCCCGAGACGCTCGGGGTCCATGAGGGACCCTTCACTTCGGCAGATGTCGTCGCGGGCCATGTTCGAGCTCGTCTGGCGCCGACACACCTGGGCTGGCTCGATGGAAATGTTCTGTTCGAGCTGTTTTGGGATCTAGCTTAGGCCGCTCGGGTAGAATTACCGAAATATATACGCTGCTGTGAGCAGGAGGTTGCCGCGCATGGCGACGATGAACGAAAAAGATTATTACGAGATTCTGGGTGTCTCCAAGGACGCTACCTCGCGTGATATACAGAAGGCCTTCCAGCAAAAGGCCCGCAAGCTCCATCCGGACGTCAACAAAGAGCCGGATGCCGAGGAAAAGTTTAAAGAGGTTTCCGAGGCCTACGCCGTGCTTTCGGATGAGCAAAAACGTGCGCGCTACGACGCCATGCGTTCTGGCAATCCCTTTGCCGGTGCTCCTACGGCTTCGCCCTATGGTGGCGGCTACGCCGGCAGCACGGGCTATGGCAATCCCTTTGAGGGCGGCTTTCCCTTTGGTGGCGCCTGGGGCCAGCAGCGTCGCGGCCAGGCTGCCTACAATCCCGAGAACGGCGCCAACGTGGTCGTCGATATCAAACTCGACGCCAAGGAGGCCAAGGGCGGTGCCCGCAAGACCGTCCGCTACACGCGCTTCGATACCTGTGGTCACTGCGGCGGCTCGGGCTCTGTTTCGTCCGAGCATGCACATACCTGCCCGAGCTGCGGTGGCCGCGGCCACATCGACGTCGACCTGTCCTTCCTGTTTGGTGCGGGCACGTTCCAGTCGGTCTGCCCCGAGTGCGGCGGTTCCGGTAAGGTCGTGGCCGACCCCTGCCCCGATTGCGGTGGCAGCGGGCGAACCCGTGTGACCTCCGAGCAGACGATTGAGTTTCCTGCCGGCACGCACGATGGCGACGAGGTCCGCATTAGCGGCATGGGCCATGCTGGCACTAACGGTGCCGCGGGCGGCGACCTGGTCGGCCGCGCCCATGTTGAGGCCGAGCGCTTGGAAGGCAAAGCTCGTACTGGCTTTTACCTGATGGGCATTGTGGCGCCGTTTTTGGTGCTGTCGGCCATCTCGGGCGTGTTCTCGGCCTTTGCCGTGATGTGCTTTATTCCGTTTACCATGGGCCTGTTCATGGTGCTTTCGGACGGTGTGCTTCATCGCAGCCTGCTGTGGTGGAAGCGCGGTGCGATGCAGTTTGCCAACGGTTTTGCCAACGGCTTCATGTTCGCGCTCGTGTCGGTTTGGTTCGCGAGCTGCTCGCAACGGGCCATGCTTTCGCCTTACGGAATGCAATAACATCAAACCCTCTGTTTGCGGTTGGCCCAGCTTGGGTATAGGACGCACTGTGACAATAATGAAAGTCGGAAGGATTCGGTCGTGTCGGAAAATAGGGATTACTACGAGGTACTTGGCGTCGACAAGGATGCCGACGCGCGGACGATTAAGCGCGCGTTTCTAAAGAAGGCCCGTACCGTACACCCGGACGTTTCGGACGACCCCGAGGCCGAGGCCAAGTTCAAGGAGCTCAACGAGGCCTATTCCGTTCTTTCCGATGAGCAGAAGCGTGCTAACTACGACCGTTACGGCACTGCCGACGGCCCTGGTGGTTCGGGCTACGTCGATATCAACGATATCTTTGGTGGTATGGGCATGGACGACTTGTTCTCGTCGTTTTTTGGCGGCGGTGCCGGCGGTGGCGCCCGCAGCCGTCGCGAGCGTCGTCGCGGTCGTGACATGGCCATCTCGCTTTCGGTGACGCTCGAGGAGGCGGCGCTCGGCTGCAAAAAGACAATCAGCTATGACCGCCTTGCTCCTTGCGAGGACTGCAATGGCACCGGTAGGGCAGAGGGCGCACAGGAAAAGCAGTGCGGCCGCTGCCACGGCACGGGCTATGTCACGACGGTTCAGCGATCGTTTTTGGGCCAGGTTCAGTCTTCCTCGCCTTGCCCCGACTGCCATGGCGAGGGCACGGTTATCGACCATCCCTGCGAGACCTGCGATGGTCAGGGCCGCACGCCTTCGCATGAAAAGATTGACATCGATATTCCCGCCGGCGTTTCGACCGGTCGACAGCTGCGTGTGAGCGGCTTTGGCGAGGCCGGTCTTCGCGGCGAGCCTTCGGGCGACTTGATTGTCAACGTGCGCGTTGCCGACCATGAGCGCTTTAAGCGCAACGGTGACGACCTGTACCTGGTGAGCGATATCTCGATTGCGCAGGCTGCGCTCGGCTGCGAGATCGAGGTCGAGGGCATTATGCCCGACGAGGTCTTTAAGGTGTGCGTCCCCGCCGGCGCCCAGTACGGCGACACCGTGAGCGTCAATAATTACGGCATGCCGCGCATTGGCGGTGGCGGTTCGCGTGGCCGCTTGATCGTGCAACTGCGCGTGGTCGTTCCCACCAATCTTTCCAATAAGCAGCGCGAGCTGCTCCGTGCTTTTGCCGATGAGATGGGCGATGACGTCGCTTCCGGTAAGAAGTCGGTGACCGACCGTATCAAGAGTGCCCTCGACGATATCCTCGATTAAGGAGCCCGCGTGCTCGCACCCCATATTTCCGTCGTCAACCTCGGCTGCCGTGTCAACCGGGTTGAGTCTGACCGTATCACTGCCGATCTTATGCGCCTGGGTTTTGCTATGGTGGAGCCCCAGGATGCCGACCTGATCGTCATTAACACCTGTGCCGTTACGGGCGAGGCCGAGGCCAAGACCCGTAAGGCCGTTCGTCATGCGCTGGCCTATCCGGGCGAGCCTTACGTGGTCGTAACCGGCTGCGTCGTCAACCTGCATCCCGAGGAGCTGCTGGAGCTCTCCGATCGCGTGATCGCCGAGCCGTCCAAGATTGACGTCGCCGAGCGCGTCTGCGAGGTGCTGGGTGTTGAATCCGATAGCGTGCCCGCCTGTAGCGATGGCGACGTGGTCGATGCGCTCGGTCGCTCTCGCCTGGGCGTGAAGATTCAGGACGGCTGCAACCATCGCTGCACCTATTGCATTGTGTGGAAGGCACGCGGCCCCGAGCGCTCCGTGCCCGTCGAGTCCGTGCTCGAGCAAGTTCGCGAGGCCCAGGAGGCCGGCGTGCCCGAGGTGGTGCTGACCGGTGTGAACCTGGGTGCCTACGATGGCAAGAGCGCGACCGACGAGCATGTCGAAATCGATGAGCTGCTCGAGGCCATCATGGAGCGCACGTCTATTCCGCATGTGCGCATTTCCTCGGTCGAGCCCATGGATATCTCTGAGCGCCTGCTTAAGGTTATGGCGCGCTATCCGCAGCGTATCGCCCCGTTTTTGCACCTGCCCGTGCAGTCCGGCTGCACGGCGACCTTGCATCGCATGGGCCGTCCCTATAGCGCCGAGGCGTTTGAGGATACGGTGCGCATGATTCGCGCCAACTTGCCTCAGGCGTCCCTTTCGTGCGACGTCATCGTCGGTTTTCCCGGTGAGACGGATGAGGAGTTCGAGGAGTCGCTGGCGCTATGCCGTCGCGTGGGCTTTTCGCGCATGCATGTGTTCCGCTACAGTAAGCGTCCCGGCACACTTGCCGCCGATATGCCCGACCAGGTACCGCCAGAGGTTATGGCTGAGCGCAGCCGCCGTATGCGGGCCGCGGCGCAGGAACTCGCCATCGCCGATGTTCGTCGTCGCGTGGGAACCGTTGAGCGCGCCGTGCTCGAGTATGGTGACAACCTGACGCTCGGCTCGTTCCATCATGCCCGTCTTGACGATACCTGTGGACTTACAGCCCCGTGCCTGCTCGATGTTGCTATCATCGAAGTCGATGATTCCGGCTTGGTCCATGCGCGCAGGGAGGTTCATGGAAGCCTCGAAGATTAGACTTACCGTTCCCGAGGGGATTGATCCCTCGCGCGTTTTGGGCGCCGGCGACGGCGTCCTTCGTGCGCTCGAGAGCTTGGTTCGCGCCCACGTGGTCGCCCGTGGCGACAGTATCGCCGTGAGCGGTGACCCGGATGAGGTCGAGCTCGTGGTGCGCTTTTTTGAGCATGCTTTTCGCGAGGCGGCTGCCGGACGCACGCTGTCTGCCGACGATGTCTCGCGTTGCTTGGCTGTCCTGCGCGATGGAGAGCATGATGCCTCGTCGCTGCGCGATGACGTGCTGCTGTCGTATCGCGGCCGCGTTATTCGTCCCAAGACGCTCGGCCAAAAACGCTATGTTGACGCCATCCGCTCGCATACCATCACGTTTGGCCTGGGTCCCGCCGGTACCGGTAAGACCTATCTGGCCATGGCGCTCGCCGTTGCCGCGCTCAAGCGTCACGAGGTGGGTCGCCTAATCTTGACGCGCCCGGTTGTCGAGGCGGGGGAGAACCTGGGCTTTTTGCCCGGTACCCTCGAGGAAAAGATCGATCCGTACATGCGCCCGCTCTACGACGCCCTTTTTGACATGATGGATCGCGAGCGCACCGATGAGCTTATGGAACGTGGCGTGATCGAGATCGCCCCGCTCGCCTACATGCGCGGCCGTACGCTGAGCGATGCGTTCGTGGTGCTCGATGAGGCACAAAACACGACACCCGAGCAGATGAAGATGTTCCTGACGCGCCTGGGCTTCAACTCCAAGTTCGTGATTACCGGCGACTTGAGTCAGCGCGACCTGGTGGGTCGTCGTGGCGGCTTGGCGGATGTCGAGAAGATTTTGGGCCGTGTCGACGATGTGGCATTTTCTCACCTCGAGCGTGCCGACGTGGTGCGTCATGCCCTGGTGGGTCGTATCGTCGAGGCATATGATGCTTATGATGACGTGCGTGAGCAGCGTTCGCGCGACCGAAAGGAGTCCCGTTGAGTGTATTGATCAGCAACGATGCCGAGCTCGATACGCTGCTCGACGCGCAAGAGGTGGAGCACATCTGCGAGGTCGTGCTTGCCGCCGAGGGCGTTGAGCGTGAAGTTGAGATTTCCCTTTCGTATGTCGACGAGGACGAGATGCACGAGCTCAACCACGAGTGGCGCGGTATCGACCGCACCACCGATGTGCTCTCGTTTGAGTGCGATTCGGCCTTTGACGATGACATTCCCGCCGATGAGACGCTCGAGCTCGGCGATATTATCTTGGCCCCGCAGGTTATTGCCCGTCAGGCCCCCGGTTTTGGCAATAGTCCCGCTGATGAGTGCCGTCTGATGCTCGTACACGGAATGCTGCACCTGCTGGGCTATGACCACATCGAGGACGACGAGGCCGAGGTCATGGAGGCCCGCGAGGACGCCATCCTGCGCGATCTGGCGCTCGAGCGCGGCGAGGACCCCAAGCTAGTCCACGTCGGCCCCATCACCAACCATGCCCACGACTAGGAGCCGTCTATGATTCCCGGATCGAACAAGGACCATCCGTCCTTTTTAAAGTCGTTTTCTTACGCCATGGAGGGCTTCGTCACCGCCGTCAAGACCGAGCGCAACATTAAGGTCATGCTCGTGGCGGGCGTGTGCACCGTCATTGCCGGCTGCATCGTGGGGCTCGACATTGCCGAGTGGGCCACGATTATCATCTGTTGTGGCCTGGTGATTCACGGCGAGCTGTGCAACACCGCTATGGAGGCTATCGTCGACCTAGCGACCCAGGAGCTCCATCCGCTGGCCAAGCGTGCGAAGGACATCGCCGCCGCCTCTGTATACGTTCTTTCCATCACCGCCGCGATTGTGGGCGTGCTGGTATTTGCCCACGCGCTCGGCTTTATTTAGAAAGGGATTCCCATGTCCGACAATATGCAGTCTACCGATGAGATTTTGGACGACGAGTCCCCGGATGCTAAGGCGACCGAGGCCTATGAGGAAGTCGAGGAGTTCGACCCGTTTGAGGGCATGAGCGACGAGGAGCTCGACGCCCTGTGCGATGAGGACGACAGCCTCGCGGGCTTTGGCGACGTTGAGCCCGGTTTCCGCAGTGGCTTCGTGGCCTTGGTCGGCCGCCCCAACGCCGGTAAGTCAACGCTGCTCAACGCCTGCTATGGCAAAAAGGTCGCCATCACCTCGCCGGTGGCCCAGACGACCCGCCGCCGCATGCGCGCCGTCGTCAACCGCCCCGGCTACCAGCTGGTCTTTGTCGATACCCCGGGTATCCACAAGCCCAAGGACGGTCTAGGGTCCGAGCTGAACAAGAGCGCGCTGTTCGAGCTGAACGATGTCGATGTTGTCGCGTTTTTGATTGATGCCACCAAACCGATCGGCAGGGGAGACGCCTGGGTTGCCGAGCGTGTCAAGAATGCCCGTTCCAAGAAGGTCCTGGTGCTCACCAAGGCCGATGAAGCCGACCCCGCACAGGTCATGGAGCAGCTTAAGGCCGCCCACGAGCTTATGGAATATGACGACGAGATCGTGACGTCGTCGGTCAAGAACTTTAACGTCGATGCCTTCATCGAGACCGTTGCGCACTTTTTGCCCGAGGGTCCGCGTTGGTTCCCCGAGGACATGGGTACCGACGCTTCCGACGAGACGCTCGTTGCCGAGTTTGTGCGCGAAAAGGTCTTGCGCCGCACCCGTGATGAGATTCCGCACTCCGTTGGCGTTATTTGCGATGCGCTCGAGCAGACCAAGAAGGTGCTGCGTGTGCACGCCACCATTTATGTCGAGCGTGAGGGCCAAATGGGCATCATCATCGGCAAGGGCGGCGAGATGATCAAGCATATCGGTATCGACGCCCGTCGCGATCTTGAGCGCATCTTTGGCACGCAGGTCTTTTTGGAGTTGGACGTGAAGGTCAAGGCCGGTTGGCGCGACGACGAGGCTCAGATTCGCCGTTTTGGCTACAACGCCGAGGACTAAGGACGCGCAGCGCGCATGGCAGGCTCCCGGACATATCGCACGAAGGTGCTCGTGCTCGACAAGACCAAGCTCAAAGAGACCGATCTGATTCTGACGATGCTTGACGAGCGGGGTCGCCAGGTTCGTGCCGTGGCAAAGGGGGCCCGCAAACCCGGTGGGCGCTTGGCGGCGCGCTGCGAATTATTCTGTACCGTCGATATGCTGCTCGCACATGGACGCTCGCTCGACGTTGTTTCTCAGGCCGAGCTTTTGGAAGCGCCGGTTGGCGCCGCGCCCGATTACGAGACGACCTGCGCCGCAAGCGCGATTGCCGAGGTCGCGCGCGTGTGCTCATTCGAGGACGCCGAGGACCCGTTTACCTTTGCCATCACGCAGCGGGCGCTCACGCTTGTCGGCTGCGGGCTCGACTCGGCACATATGGACCTGCTCGTGGCGGCCTTTGTCTTTAAACTTCTGTCGCACGTGGGCTATCGACCCGATTTTTCGGCCTGCGTGCTGTGCGGAGACCCCATGCTGTCGTACTTTTCGCCCCAGGCGGGCGGGCTCATGTGCGGTTCGTGCGCGTCGAGCGTTCCGGGTGCCGAGCTGGTTTCGACCGGTGAGGTCGCGTGGCTGCGCGCCCTCATGTCCATGACCTTCGATGCACTCATGGTCGAGCGAATCGACCCGCATACGGCGGCGTTCTTGCTCGGGCTTTCGCATGTGTGGGCTGCGACGCACACCGACCAGCGCCTCCGTGCGATGGAATTCATGTTGGGTCGGTGATGATGCGCATGGGCGGTCTGCTTGTGGTAACATACCGACCTGTTGGTACCTCGACCTTGGATGCTCGCTCCACCGACGGCTTCCCAGTCCGAGGCGAATAGTGTCGCCCGCGGGCGACAAGAAACGAAAGGTGAAACAATGACTGTTTCCAAAGAGCGCAAGGCTGAGCTGACTGCCCAGTTCGGTAACACCCCGGTCGACACCGGCAACCCCAAGGTTCAGGTCGCCATCCTGTCCGAGCGCATCAAGGAGCTGACCGAGCACATGAAGTCCCACCAGAAGGACTTCCACACCCGTCGTGGCCTGCTCATGCTCGTCGGCCGTCGTCGTCGTCTTCTCTCCTACATCAAGAAGAACGACATCGTCGAGTACCGTGAGCTCATCAAGGCTCTGGGCATCCGCGACAACATCCAGTAAGGATTTGTACATGCTAAGAGCGTCCTGCGCAGCGGGGCGCTCTTTTTGTGTAAGGGCGCGAACAATCACGCTCTGAAGCGTGGCGGGGGCAGGGGGCCCGCGTCACATGAGAAGCCCACAGGCAAGGGGCCTGTGGGGTAAAGGAGAACAATGACACTCGTATCCAAGACCTTTGAGCTGTACGGCAAGACCTACACCTTTGAGTCCGGCGAGCTTGCCAAGCAGGCCACCGGCGCCTGCCTGGTCAAGCAGGGCGACACCACGATGCTCGACACCGTGGTTGTCTCCAAGGAGCGCAAGAACTACGACTTCTTCCCGCTGACCGTCGACTTCAACGAGAAGATGTACGCAGCCGGCCGCATCCCGGGTGGTTACCTCAAGCGTGAGGGCCGTCCCAGCGAGAAGGCCACGCTCACCGCGCGCATGATTGACCGTCCGATTCGCCCGAGCTTCCCGGACGGCTTCCGCAACGAGGTCCACATCGTCGCCACCTCGCTCGTCGCCGACCAGGTCAACCCCTTCGACGTCATCAACGTCATGGGTGCCTCCCTGGCCATGACGCTCGGCGGCGTGCCCTTTGAGGGCCCGCTTGCCTGCGTGCGCATCGGCCGTAACGTGGAGACCGGCGAGTTTATCGTCAACCCCACCTATGAGGAGCGCGAGAACTCCGATCTGGACCTGGAGCTGGGCGGCTCTGCCGACTTCATCTCGATGGTCGAGGCCGGCGCCGAGGAGATCTCCGAGGACGACATGCTTGCCGCCATGAAGTTTGGCCAGGAGGCCCTTGCCGCCTTCTGCCAAGCTCAAGACGAGTTCGTTGCCGAGTGGGAGCAGGTCAACGGCGCCATCGTCAAGAAGGAGTACCCGCTCGACCAGCCCGTCGAGGAGGTCCAGGAGCGCATCTTCGCCCACTACGACGAGATGGCCGCCGCCCTTCGCGACGCCGACAAGCTCTCCCGTATCGGTAAGGTCGAGGCTCTGAAGGAGTCCATCCGCGCCGAGTTCACCGAGGAGGAGCAGGCCGCTTGGGAGCGCGAGATCCCCGTGGCGCTCAAGAAGCTCGAGAAGAAGGCCATGCGCACCATGGTCGTCGAGACCGGCGAGCGCGTCGACGGTCGTGCCGCCGATGAGATTCGCCCCATCATGGTGAAGGACAACTACCTGCCGCTCGTTCACGGCTCCGGCCTGTTCCAGCGTGGCCAGACCCAGGTGCTTTCCGTCCTGTCGCTCGGCATGCTCAACGAGGGTCAGCGTCTGGATACCATCGAGCCCACCGAGGGCAAGCGCTACATGCACCACTACAACTTCCCGCCTTTCTGCACCGGCGAGACCGGCCGCATGGGCAGCCCCAAGCGCCGCGAGATCGGTCACGGAAACCTGGCCGAGCGCGCCTTGCTTCCGGTACTCCCCGACGAGAACGAGTTCCCCTACGCCATCCGCGTGGTCTCCGAGGTCATGGAGTCCAACGGCTCCTCTTCGATGGCGTCGACCTGCGGTTCCACGCTCGCCCTTATGGACGGCGGCGTGCCCATTAAGCGCCCGGTCTCCGGTATCGCCATGGGCCTGATCCAGGAGGAGGGCAAGACCGTGGTCCTGTCCGACATCCAGGGTCTCGAGGACTTCCTGGGCGACATGGACTTTAAGGTCACCGGCACCACCGAGGGCATCACCGCCCTGCAGATGGACAACAAGGCCACTGGCCTCACCTTCGACATCCTGGCCCGCGCTCTGCAGCAGGCCAAGGAGGGTCGTGCGTACATCCTGCAGAAGATGCTCGATGTGATCCCCGAGCCGCGCCACACCACGCGCAGCACTGCCCCGCGCATCGTTTCCATCCAGGTTCCGACCGACAAGATCCGCGACGTCATCGGTTCCGGCGGTAAGGTCATCCGCGGTATCCAGGACGAGACCGGCGCCTCGGTCGACATCCAGGAGGACGGCACCGTCTTTGTCGGCGGCACCGGCGAGTCCGTCGACCAAGCCGTCGAGCGTATCAAGCTCATCATCAAGGTTCCCGAGCCTGGCGAGGAGTATACCGGTCGCGTGGTCTCCATCCAGCCCTTCGGCGCCTTTGTCAACCTGCTGCCCGGTAAGGACGGCCTGCTGCACATCTCCCGCGTCGCCAAGGGCCGCGTGGAGAAGGTCGAGGATGTCCTCAACGTGGGCGACGAGGTCAAGGTCGTCGTCATCGACGTCGACGATCGCGGCAAGATCTCGCTCGATCGTCTGGATAAGCCCGAGGCCCCGGCTCGCGCCGAGGGTGCCTCCGAGGGCGACGGCGAGCACTTCCAGCGCCGTGAGCGTCCGCGTCGCGAGCGCTCCGAGCGCAGCGACCGTCCGCGCCGTCCCGGCGACAACGGAGGCCGCAAGCCCCGCCGCCACCACGACGCCGAGTAACAGCAACACATAAGCAGCTCAATAAAGGGCGACTCCACCATGGAGTCGCCCTTTTGCTATTCCCGGCGGGGTCCGCGGGTAAAGTTTCCTGCTCTACAGTCCTGCTCACGACGGAGGCCACATTAAGTGGCCTCCTGTTCGTG
>URKH01000008.1 GCA_900548255.1 uncultured Collinsella sp.
AACGAAAGGGCGCTGACCTTCTGGTCGCGCCCTTGAAGTTGAACGTCAGATTGTCCAAATGCGGCCCGCGCAGCGTCGAGCCGTTACGCGGTTTGGTAAAACCGCGTAACTACCTACTTGGCTCCGTACTGCTCGTAGTAGGCGTCGATGGCGGCCTTGAGCTCGTCATCGATGACGACCTTACCGTCGATCTCGTGGTTGTAGAGGGTCTCGACGACCTCGGCCATGGAAACGATGCTCGCGACGGGAAAACCGTACTTGGCCTCGATCTCCTTCTGCGCGGTGGTCACGCCGCCCTTGCCGACCTCCATGCGATTGAGGGATACGATGAGGCCCTTGATCTCGACATCGGCAGCAGCCTTGACCTTGGGATAGGTCTCGTCGATGGACTTGCCGCTGGTGGTGACGTCCTCGACCATGACCACGCGGTCGCCGTCCTGGGGCTCATAGCCCAGCAGGTTGCCCTTGTCGGCGCCGTGGTCCTTGGCCTCCTTGCGGTCGCAGCAGTACTTGACCTCCTTGCCGTACAGCTCGTGGTAGGCAATGGCGGTCACGACGGCCAGGGGAATGCCCTTGTAGGCCGGCCCAAACAGCACGTCAAAGTCGTCGCCAAAGTTATCGTGGATGGCCTGGGCGTAATACTCGCCCAGCTTCTTGAGCTGGTAGCCCGTCACATAAGCGCCGGCGTTCATAAAGAACGGAGACTGACGGCCGCTCTTGAGCGTAAAGCTGCCGAATTTAAGAACGTCGGACTCAACCATGAACTTGATGAACTCTTGCTTGTAAGCCTCCATGCGGGCTCCTCTCGTAATCGCGTACGTGCCTTCCAGTTTAGCGCAGGCAGGGCGCGTTGCGGGCGCGCTTTGGGGCCTCGGCATTCTGTAAAGGCTTTGTCAGGGGCAATGGTTTTCCAAACATTGGGGTTGACACGGCAAACCCCCTCATCAAGAATACGGGCGGATTGTAACGGGTACGAGATACCCAAAGCGCGCCGCGCCCGGCCTTAAGGAGGTGTGCCATGGAAGGCAGTCATAGTCGAAAAACCTGCATGTCGCCCTCGGCACGCCGCGAGGATTCCGCGCACGCATAAGCGCCAACAGCCGATCGTCAAAACCACCACAAAGGTGCCTGTCCCTTTGTGGTGGTTCGAAAGCATGACGTGAGCGACATCTAGGTTTTTTGAAGCACATACGACACGTACGCTAACTCCCTTCAACAAGGAGGACCCTATGCTGATGCTCAAAACCGCCACGGTACTCGAAGCCATCTCCAAGCGCCGCCGCACGGCGCGCCCCGCCGCTCATACCGGCATGTCCAAGAACACCATATTCGCCGCCACCCATAGCGCCGAGGATGCCCTCGTGCTGCTCGACGCCACAGCCGACGGCCTCACCGCCGAGCAGGCAACCGAGCGCCTGGACGCCTCCGGCCCCAACACCATCGAGGCGCCGACCAAGACACTCGCCCGCCGTATCGCCGACGCCTTTGTCGACCCCTTCGCCGGCATCCTCGCCGCTCTCGCGCTGGTCTCGCTCTACATCGACGTGCTCGCCGTGCCCGAACCGCAGCGCGACCCCTCCACGGTCATCGTCATCGGCATCATGTTGCTGGTATCGGGCGGTATGAAGTTTATCCAAGAAGCCCGCAGCGGCAATGCGACCGAGGCCCTCAAGGACCTGGTCTCCAACACTTGCACCGCTCTGCGCGACGGTGAGCGCGTCGAGATCCCCTTCGACGAGCTCGTCCCCGGTGATGTGATCCGCCTCTCTGCCGGCGACATGGTGCCGGCCGATGCCCGCATCATCACCGCGCGCGACCTGTTTGTGATCGAGTCCGCACTCACCGGCGAGAGTGAGGCTGTCGAGAAGACCGCTGCCATCACCGTCGTCGAGGGCGCCGACGACTCCGCACTGCCGCTCTCTGCCTGCAAAAACATCGTCTTTACCGGCACCTCCGTGCAAAACGGCACCGCTATGGCACTTGTCGTAGCCACCGGCTCGGACACTTACCTGGGCGGCATCGCCAAGATGCTCAACGGGCGCGGCGAGAAGAGCGCGTTTGACCGCGGCGTCTCGAGCGTCTCCATGTTGCTCGTACGCCTCATGCTCGTTATGGCGCCGGCCGTCTTTGCCATCAACGCCGCCACCAAGGGCAACGTCATCGATGCGCTGTTGTTCGCCACGAGCGTGGCCGTGGGCATCACGCCGCAGATGCTTCCCGTCATCGTGACCACGAGCCTGTCGCAGGGCGCCAAGGACCTCGCCCGTCGCCAGGTTATCGTCAAGGAGCTGCCAGCAATCCAAAACCTGGGCGCGATGGACGTCCTGTGCTGCGACAAGACCGGCACCCTCACCGAAGACCGCATCGTGCTCGAGCGCTACCTCAACACCGACGGCAACGAAGACGCACGCGTGCTGCGCCATGCGTTTTTGAACAGCTTCTTCCAGACCGGCCTCAAGAACCTTATCGACCTGGCCGTCATCGACCGCGCCGATGTGACGCCCTCGGCCGCAGCACCCGATTCCATGCTGGGCCAGAGCCTGCGCGACCGCTATACCAAGGTCGACGAGGTGCCCTTCGATTTCTCGCGCCGTCGCCTGAGCGTAGTTGTCGCCGATGCCCAAGGCAAAACCCAGATGGTCACCAAGGGAGCTGCCGAGGAAATGCTCGAGATCTGCTCCTTTGTCGAGGTCGATGGTGCCGCCCAGCCGCTCACCGAAGATAAGCTCACCCAGATTCGAAAGCAGGTAGCCGGGCTCAACGCCGAGGGCCTGCGCGTGATTGCTGTGGCGCAGAAGACCGACCCGCGCTGCGTGGGCGAGTTTGGCATCGCCGACGAGTGCGACATGGTGCTGATGGGCTTTTTGGCCTTCCTCGATCCGCCCAAAGCAAGTGCCGCGGGCGCCGTCGCCACCCTCGAGGCCAAGGGCGTCGCCGTTAAGGTCCTGACCGGCGACAATGACCGTGTCGCCGCCACCGTCTGCGAGCAGATCGGCATCGACGCGAGCAACGTCTTGCTCGGCTCCGAGATCGATGCGCTCGATGACGCCGAACTTGCCGAGCGCGCCGAGAACACCCACCTCTTCGCCAAGCTCTCGCCTCTGCAGAAGGCGCGCCTGGTGCGCGTCATGCGCGAGCTGCTCGGTCACACCGTGGGCTTTATGGGTGACGGCATCAACGACGCCGCCGCCATGCGCGCGAGCGACTGCGGCATCTCGGTCGACTCCGCCGTCGACATCGCCAAGGAATCCGCCGATATCATCTTGCTCCAGAAGGACCTGGGCGTGCTCGAGCGCGGCATCATCGAAGGCCGCCGCACCTACGGCAACCTACTCAAGTACCTCAAGACCACGGTGAGCTCCAACTTTGGCAACGTGCTATCCGTGACCGTCGCGAGCCTGTTCTTGCCGTTCTTGCCCATGAGCGCTCTGCAGCTGGTGCTGCTGTCGCTGGTCTACGAGATCGTGTGCATCGCGCTGCCGTGGGACACCGTCGACGACGCCTGGACCGTCCGTCCGCGCGCCTGGGACGCCGCGTCCATTCAGGGCTTTATGCTCGAGCTGGGCCCCGCGAGCTCGCTGTTTGACATCGTGACCTTCGCCGCGCTCTTCTTTGTGGTGTGCCCCGCCACCGTGGGCGCGAGCTGGGCAAAGCTTGCCGCCGCGGGCAACGTCGCGGGCATGACGACCTTCGCCGCAATCTTCCAGAGCGGCTGGTTTGTCGAGTCCATGTGGTCGCAGACGCTCGTAATCCACATGCTGCGCTCCCCGCGCCTACCGAGCCTGCGCGACCACGCCGCGCCCGCGCTGTGCCTCCTCACCGTGCTGGGCCTGGTGCTCGTCACTTGGCTGCCGGCAAGCCCCATCGCCGATGCGCTGGGTCTCATGCCGCTGCCGCCAATCTTCTTCGCGCTGCTCATCGGCATTGTCGCCGCCTACATCGCGCTCACCCAACTGGCCAAGCGCCGCTACATCGCCCGCCACGGCGAGCTGCTGTAACTTCACCGGCACCCTCGTCAAGGATGTTTGGGCCGCCGCGACCCGCCCCCGCTGGCCGCGGCGGCCCAAAACAGCTAAAAACGCCCCTCACCCCCGCTTTAATTTCTTTTGCAAGTTTTAACTTCTTTTGCTTTCTTTCACTTCTTTTAACAAGGCGCCCGGCGGGCATAAGTTGCTCGCCGGGGGTGTCGGTTCGACGAAGAGGCCTCAGCCGTAGCAACGGATTGCCCAGCGAGAGATTTCCCAAGTGCCAACTCAAACAGTACATGTTTAATCTGTTTCGTTAATTGAAATGCGTAAATATGGTTAACCAAAGAATTGATATTTGGTTAAATAGTAACTGTATATTTGGTTAAATGTACTGGTAAACAATGGTGATAATTATGCCAAAGAAGTACTACACTAGAATTATCGAAAATGAGCTTGACCAGCTGCTGGGTATATTCGGCGCCGTTCTCATCGAAGGACCGAAATGGTGCGGAAAGACGACCACGGCCGAGACCCGTGCGGCGTCCAGGCTCCTTCTCATGGACCCGTCCCGCAACTTCGAGAATCGCTTGCGTGCCGAGACTGACCCGGCTCTTGCCGTTTCCGGCGAGGTGCCGCGGCTGATTGACGAGTGGCAGGAGGTTCCGAAACTTTGGGACGCGGCACGGTTTGAGTGCGACAACCGCAGCGGCGAGCCTGGTCAGTTCATATTTACGGGGTCAGCGACACCGCGAGACGACGAACGTCCAATGCACAGTGGCGCTGGAAGGTTCGCTAAATTGCGCATGGATACCATGACGCTTTTCGAGCTTGGGAAATCCAGCGGCGCGGTTAAGCTGTCGGGCATTATTTCTGGCGAAAAGTTCAATGGCGCTTTCGGATCGCTGGATTCCGCCTCGATTGCCGAGTACGTTGTCCGTGGCGGATGGCCCGCGGCGGTCGGTCGCGATGCGCTGGCTGCGTCGGCGATGGCGAAACGTTACATCGGCATAGTCGCCGAAGAAGATTTGTCTCGTGTCGACGGCTCTCGCCGCGACCCTGAAAAGGTCAAAGCTGTCATCGAATCGCTTGCGCGCAATGAATCCACTTTGGCGACACTCAAGACGCTCGTAGCCGATCTTGGTGGAGAAGTATCGAGACAAACGGCGGCATCATATATATCCCTTCTCGCTCGGGTTAGTTTCGTTCGCGATATTCCCGCATGGAACCCCGCAATGAGATCTCCCGTGCACTTAAGAGAATCGAAGAAGCATCATCTCGCTGATCCGTCACTGGCGGCCGCTGCGCTCGGAGCGACTCCGGCGACATTGCTGCTAGATTTCAAGACGCTTGGGCTGCTTTTTGAATCGTTGGCCCTTCATGATTTGTGGGTTTATGCGCAGGCAAATGGAATGGGCCTCTATCACTATCACGATTCTCGCGATCTAGAAGTCGGTGCAGTCATTGCGGCTCCCGGTGGAGCGTGGATCCCGGTCGAAATCAAGCTCAGCTCCGCCCAAATCGAAGAGGCGTCTGACAGCCTTATTGCTGTCGAGAAGCGTATGGTTGCCGCCGGAAACAACCCGCCAGTTTCGAAAGTCGTAATCATTGGATTTGGTTCACAAGCCTATGTCACTGACCGCGGCGTCCAAGTTGTTCCGCTGGATGTGCTCGCGCCGTAGTGCAATTGCAAGTTTTTACTTCTTTTAACAAGGCACCCGACGGGCATAGGCTGCTCGCCGGGCGCCTTGGTTAGGATGCTATTGCTGTTGAGAACGCCTAGGCCAAATCTTCGCCGTTGGTGGCGATAACCTTCTTGTACCAGTGAAAGCTCTTCTTTTTGGAACGCTTGAGGGTGCCGTTGCCGGCGTCGTCGCGGTCCACATAGATAAAGCCGTAGCGCTTGGACATCTCGCCCGTGCCGGCAGACACCAGGTCGATCGGGCCCCAGGTGGTGTAGCCCAGCAGGTCAACGCCGTCCTCGGTCACCGCATCGCGCATCGCGGCGATATGCTGGCGCAGGTAGTCGATACGGTAGTCGTCGTTGATGGAGCCATCCTCCTCGACAACGTCCTTGGCGCCCAGACCGTTCTCGACCACAAACAGCGGCTTCTGATAACGGTCGTACAGGTCGTTGAGGGTGATGCGGAAGCCCAGCGGATCGATGGCCCAGCCCCACTGGCTCTCCTGCAGGTAGGGGTTCTTGGCGCCGGCGAAGGCGTTGCCCTGGGTGCGCTCGACGTCGGGGTTATCGGCACCGGCGGAGCAACGGGTGCTGTAATAGCTAAAGCTGATGAAGTCGACGGTGTTGGCGGCCAGGATCTCGCGGTCCTCATCCGTCATGCCCACATCGATGCCCAAACGCTCGAGCTTCTTGACGGCATAGGCCGGGTAGTAGCCGCGGCTCTGAACGTCGACGAAGAAATAGTTGCTCTGGTTGTCAATCTGCGCTTGGCGCACATCGCCCGGACGGCAGCTGTAGGGGTAGTAGCTACCTGCGGCAAGCATGCAACCGATCTTGACCTCAGGGTCGATCTCGTGAGCGATCTTGGTTGCCCAAGCGCTGGCGACGAGCTCGTTGTGGGCGGCCAGGTACTCGACGGCCTCCTTGTTCTCGCCCTCCTCAAAGACCAGACCGGCACCCATAAACGGCAGGTGCAAGATCATATTGATCTCGTTGAAGGTGAGCCAGTACTTCACCAGACCCTTGTAGCGGGTAAAGATCGTGGTCGCGAGGTTCTTGTAGAAGTCGATGAGCTTGCGGTTGCGCCAGCCGCCGTACTCCTTGATGAGGTGGATCGGGCAGTCGAAGTGCGTGATGGTCACGAGCGGCTCGATGCCGTGCGCCTGACACTCGCGGAACACATCCTCGTAGAAAGCCAGGCCGGCCTCGTTGGGCTCGGTCTCGTCACCGTTGGGGAAGATGCGGGTCCAAGCCAGGCTCATGCGGAAGGTCTTAAAGCCCATCTCGGCAAAGAGGGCGATGTCCTCCTTGTAGTGGTGATAGAAATCGATGCCGGTCTGCGCGGGGTAGTAATAGCCGTCCTCGAAGTCGAGCATCTTGCGCTGGCCGGAGACCACCGCATAGCGCTCGGGGCCGTGCGGTGCCACGTCCACGTTGGCCAGGCCGCGGCCATCCACGTCGTAAGCGCCCTCGCACTGGTTGGCAGCCGTCGCGCCGCCCCACAGGAAGTCTTTACGGAAAGCCATGCATCAATCCTTTCACACGCTGTTTGTCGTAGCTTCAGTATCCCCGCAAACAGCGCGCCGCTCAACGACAGCAACGCAGGTCGACACTTCTTTTCGCGCGCGGGCGTCCGGCAGCCGCCCCTGCCTGACACTTTCTGATACCGCCGCCCCAAACCACCACAAAGGGGACAGGCACCTTTGTGGTGGTTTGGGGCGGTTTGTCTTGATCTGTAACAGGTAGAGACGATTTAGCCCGCCAGGTGTTACAGATTAAAACAAAAGCCCCTAGTCGCAGGTGATGTCGAGGTTTTTGCCGATGAGGCCCACGTAACCGCCCTCGGCCGCCTTGGGGCTGTCGGCGTGGCAGAGGACCCACTTGTCGGCCTTCCAGTAGCAGTAGCTGTCACCGGCGGCAGGCATGTCGGCTGCAGCCTCGGGGCGCGGGCCGTTGGTGCCCGCCGGCAGCGCCACCATCACCTGAAAGCCGCCGTCGTCGACCATGCAGGGCGTGTAGTGAAGCGTGGTGGCGTAAACCTCGACGAGCGTGCCGGCGGGCACGCGAAAGGCCTTGACCTGAGCGGTGTCGAGCTTGCCGTCGACAATTTGCTCGCGCTTGGCCAGCAGCAGAATAAAGTCGCGCGCACCCAAATTAAACTCACTGGCACGGTGATACTCCAGACAGTTGAGGCGCGTGTTGTGGCCGTTGCACCAGCCCGGCTGGAACGGACGGCCGCCGTACATGAGCAGGCCGAGCGTGTCGACACCCTCAACCTGCTCGAGCTCGGGTGCGGAGGCCACGTACTTGGTGCCCTCGGGAATGGGAGTAGCCGCAAGCGCCTCGACAAGCGGGGCGGTCAGGTTGGACGGCACGTCGTCCCACACGCGACCATAGGATTTGAACTCGGGATCTGATACAGAGTAGATATGCATGTTCGCTCCTGTTCGTTTATGTGACAGTATGAACATTCTAGAACATCATTCATCCACGACCACGATCAATACCGAAAACATTGCATGACGAAATCACCCGCTCAAAAAGCGACATGCAGCTTCCTAGTCGAGATAATCTTTAAGAAACTCAATAACGCTCATACACCAGTAGTCGGTCTCCGGCGCATGGGGCTTCATCAATGCGTGCCCCCCTTCTGAATACATGACTCCCTCATGGTGTACTCCAGCTGCATCCAGAGCATCGACCATCTTTTCATAATTGTCGGGCGATACAATATCATCGTCAGCGCATTGCCAAAGATATGTCGGAGGATACTGCTCCCACACATGCTGATTAATACAGAAATCATCGAGCGAGTCGCGACCAGCCCCGCCGCACACCGAATCAAGAAATCTATTGTCTGATGCGTTCTCAAAGCCACGAAGATCAATCGGTGCATAACACAGGACCAAGGCTTTGGGTGCCTCGCATCCGTAGGACGCAAATCCCTTGTTGTCCGTCCCCCACTCGGCAGTTAAATGCGCACCAGCAGAAAAGCCGATAACTGCATAACTTTTTGCGACATTAAATTTCGCTGAATTCTCGAAGACAAAACGGACAGCTCGATTTAAATCGTCGATTGGACGCGGCATCAAAGGCTCGACCCTCACCCTGTATGACAGCACGAACACGTTATAGCCCGCATCGTTGAGCTCGGGGGCAACGGGAAAGCCTTCCATTTGATGACAAACGCTCTGATAACCTCCGCCCGAAACCGCAATGATAAAGGGAGCCCCGGGTCTCCCGGGAAAGAAGAACAGTTTCGTGTTGCGTCGAGTCGGATCACGGATGCAGTCGGCTTCATCCCATATATCGTAGGCAACTTGCCTCCCGTCATCCACGAGCTCGACAATCCGATTCAATCCACGCAAAACGCGAGTAGTTTCATATGGATTAGCATCAGAATTCATATGAGACACGATGGGTTTATTCCACATGCGCTCCCAAGTTGAAGGCCGGCAAAGCATAAGGTGCTCGCCAAAGCCAGCGAACTCAGGAAGGAGCGCGATTTCGCCAAACGTCATATCGGCTGTAATTGTCATAGCTAGTCACTCCAAAAATGAGGGTGGGCTCGCGTGAATCAACGGCAAGCCCACCACATGCAATCTGCCGCGGGGTTTTCGGCAGCTTACATCCCAAATAATTGTCTACTCCACTACTGCCTCTTCATCAGGGCGATACAGGATGTAAACGAGAACGAAGTTAAGAATTAAACCGACGACATTGCAAAGAATTGCGCCGATGAGGCTGCTCATATCACCAGAAGGATCCATATAACCGGGGAAGCTAAAAATGCCGCTCGACGTCATAACGAACGTACAGGTGTTGAAAATCGCCGGGATAACAGCACTGATTGCTCCGGCGACCATGGAAGCGATAATGATCTTCTTGTGCTCCAAGATGATGCCGTACAGCGCCGGTTCCGTAATCCCGAAAAAGCCCGTAATGGCACAGCTGAACCCAAGACTCTTTTCACTCGGGTCCTTCGAGCGGAGGGCAAACGCCAAACAAGCGCCGACAACACCCATGCTGCAGCAGAGAAGTCCAAGGATAGGATCGGAGCCGACGGTCATAATATTGTTGATGGAAAGCACGATCAGGGCCCAATGGAGTCCAAGGGGGATCATAACGAGACCGAATATCGGCCCGAGAATAACGCCGCAAAGGACGGGGCTGAACTGATAGACCGCCAGCACTGCAGTCGCAAGCAAAGAGCTCGCCTGCTGAATAACGGGGCCGATCACAAGGAGCGAGACGGGGGCGGCAACAGCAACCGTCAGGAACGGGACGAGCGCAAATGCCACAACATCGGGAAGAACCGCCCGCAGCCACTTATTAAGAACGGATGCGAACCAAGCCGCCACGATAGCAGGAAACACCGTGGAGGAATAGCTCACCATTGTGAACTTCATGCCGAGCAAATCCAGCGCATCGCCCGCTCCGGCCGCAGCAACGAAAGTCGGATAAATCAGGATTGCACCGAGTACCGCACCGATATATCGATCGGTTCCAAAGAACTGAGCAGCAGATGATCCGACAAGAACGGGCAGAAAATACATGCAGGCATTTCCCATGCCGTACAGCAGAGTGTATATTCCGCTCTCGGCGGAAACAGCACCCGCCGTCGTCAGAATACTAAGGACGGCGTTTATCATTCCGCATGCGATCAAGGCAGGAAGAACGGGCATCATGATGCCGCTGATGAGCTTCATTAGCTTTCCCAGAAAGCCCTTAGTCTCTCCTTCGCTTGCCTCGGAATCTCCGGCATCAATCCCGGTTTCCTTGGCAACGACTTCATAGACCTTATCGACCTTAGGTCCCACAATCACCTGATATTGCCCCGCGGAATGGCGAATGTCGATCACGCCATCAATCGCCTTGACTTTTGCATCGTCTACGATGCTTTCGTCCTTAAGGTTGAACCTTAAACGAGTCATGCAGTGAGCTACAAATGTAACGTTGTCTGCGCCGCCCACCATCTCGAGAATCTCGGCAGCGAGCTTGGTTGTATCTGCCATAAATACCATTTCTCCCATGTTGAGTTTTATATGTAACCATCAGCAAAGCGCGCGCCTTTGCCAACTAATTACCTTGTTTTCGATGCAATTCGATTGATGTGCATCATGAGGTAGAGTCTTTCTTCGTCTATAAGTTCCCGCCCCGTCAGTCGGCTGAGAACAGAAGCAATATCATCGGCGCACATTGATGCCACCGGATATTCTTTTTTGAGCGAGAGGTACATCTTGCGGTTGTCGCTCACGATGCTTTCGCCAGAGTTCAACCTATTGAATAAGTACTGAAGATGGGTTGCGAACCTTGCGTAATCGAAACCTTCCCGATCAACTTGAATGCCAAGCCGATTTTCAACAGCAACGGTTGACTCCTCCAGAACACGATCGTAGATATCCGCGCTAAACTCTTTAACTACTTCGCATGAGTCCGAATCGGCCATGTTATTGATAAACGCCATGGCAATTCCAACTGCCTCATGAGCTGGAAGCCTAACGTTAAGACGTTTCCTGATTATCTTAAGTGCATACTCGCCGATTCTAAATTCGACGGGATATTGTTGGCGGACATCAAACGATAAAGGCATGCGGACAACGATATTTTGCTCTTTGCGCTTAACCGCATACGCGATATGGTCCGCAAGGATAAACGGCAAATTAGGGCTCACCTCATAAGACAGCAAACCTGTCGACATATCAATAACATCCGAGGTAAGCTCGAGAAGCTCGTCGGGGACCTCGTCAACGAGAGCGATGTAGCGAGAGCTAACGTTATAAAACGTTCGTTGAATCTCCGAAAGAGGGACCTCGTCTCCGACATTCTTAAACCCCAGACCACGGCCGAATGCAACCAACTGTCTGCCATTTCCATCGACGCAGAGGACAGCGCTGGTATTAATTCGTTTAACAATTTCCATGTGTCCCCCCCCCTAAACAGAACAAGGCTCCCGAAGCAGAATCCGACAATCAATGTCGACAGATGCTGCTTCAGGAGCCTTGCCTGAATATCACTCTGAGGACTAGTTTAAGCGAGCTAGTGCTAATGACCTCGAATAAACACTTCTAAACAGTTAAACGGTCGATATCTCCGTGTGAACGGTTTGGAGGCAGAGGGCGGCCCTATGCCTGCTGATAGTGCAGGTGCTTCTCGTCGATATCGGCCAGGTCGCGGTCGAGATAACGACGCGCAAGCCAGTTGGCCATGGGGAGGTTCTGGTCCAGGTAGTTACCGCACTCCTCGGGAGCGGCACCGGGAACATCGCCCTCAAAGCCCGCGACAAACTCGAACAGCTCGCGCACGAGCGGCAAGATTTCCTCGCTCGTCAGCTCACCAAAAACAACCAGGTAAAAGCCCGTGCGGCAGCCCATGGGACCAAAGTAGACAATGCGGCTCGACCACTCGGCATGATTGCGAAGGAACGTGGCACCCAGGTGCTCGATGGTGTGGCACTCGGCCGTGTTCATGACCGGCTCCTTATTGGGCGTGGTCAGGCGCAGGTCAAAGGTGGTGACGGCGGCGCCGGTCGCCGGATCGCGGTCGATGCGGCTCACATACACGCCGGGCTCGAGCAGCAGATGGTCAACGGAAAAACTCGCGATACGCTCCATGGCAGTTCCTCTCGGTAGTTAAATTGGGACGGGGCTCTTTTAGCTGGTTCGAATGGTCGCACCAATCATACCAGTCAAAAAAGCCCCGCCCCAAATGAGCTGCCTAGGACGGGGATCAATGAGTTTTTTATCCCCGTCCCAGAAAAATCCTTGGGCGCCGCGCAGACGCCTAGGCAGTGTATGCAATTGTGGCGTCGACAGCATGGCGCCAGCCGGCGATCTTTTTGGCTCGCTCGTCGGCAGGCATGGCAGGCTCCACGATGCCGCGGGCGCCGTAGACGTCAACGACATCGCGCGTGTACATGCCCAGCGCAATGCCGCAGGCCCAAGCCGCACCCAGGCCGCTCATCTCGTCGTTGCTCGCAATGCGGATGGGCGAGCCGACCAGGTCGCTCTCAAACTGCATCAGGTACGCGTCGCGCGTGGGACCGCCGTCAACACGAAGCTCGGCCAGTGCCGCGCCCGAATCCTCGACCATCGCATCGATCACGTCGAAGATCTGATAGGCGATCGACTCGTCGGCGGCCTTTACGAACTCCGCACGGCCCGTGGTGCGCGTCATGCCAAAGACGCAGCCCTCGGCATCGCTCGCCCAGTGCGGCGCGCCCAGGCCAGTGAACGCCGGCACAAAGTAGACGCGGCTCGCCGGATTGGCGGCGTAGCACAGGTCGGTGACTTCCTCGGGATTGTTGATGAGCTCCAGGTCGTCGCGCAGCCACGTCTTGACGGCGCCGGCGTAGCTCACGTTGCCCTCGAGAACATACTCGGTCACACCGTCCATACGCCACGCAAGCGAGCTCGAAAGCCCGTGCGAGCTGGCGACAAACTCGTCGCCGACGTTCATCATGACCGAGCTGCCGGTGCCATAGGTCGCCTTGGCCATGCCGCGGCTATGGCAGCCCTGGGCAAACAAGGCGGCATGGCTGTCGCCGAGCACGCCGTGGATGGGCACGGGCGCCGGCAAAAAGCCGCCCAGGTCCGTTGTACCGAACAGGCCATCGGAATCGGTCACCTGCGGCAGGCACGCCGGATTGACACCAAAGGCCTCGCACACCGGCTCGCTCCAGCAGCCACGGCGCAGGTCAAAAAGCTGCGTGCGGCTGGCATTGGACCAGTCGCAGCGGAACTCCGCGCCGCCCGTGAGCGTCCAGACCACCCAGGCATCGATGGTGCCCAGGCACAGCTCGCCCGCCGCCGCGGCCTCGGCAGCCGCGGGAACGTTCGCGAGGATCCAGGCCATCTTGCCCGCCGGATAGTAGGGCGAGAGCACCAGACCCGTCGTGTCACGCACCAGCTCGGCCACGCCTTCGCGCGCAGCCAGCTCGTCGCACAGCTCGCGGGCGCGGGCGCACTGCCACACCACGGCATCGCACAGCGGCTCGCCCGTCGTGCGGCTCCAGGCAACGGTGGTCTCGCGCTGGTTGGAAATGCCAACGCCGGCGATGTCTGCCGGATCGACCCCGGTCTCCTCCACCACGGTGCGTGCCACAGCCAGCACGTTGGCGGCGATCTCGGCCGGGTCGTGGCTCACCCAGCCGGCCTCGTTGACAATCTGGCGATGTGAGCGGTCGGCGCGATGGATCAGATGGCCGCCCTCGTCCACCAGCAGCGCCTTAGTACCCTGTGTGGACTGATCGATTCCGATGATGTATTTGCTCATGTACTCTCCTGTCTCTCCCGTCGATTCAAAACTAAAACCCGACGGACAAGGAGCGAGTGGCCGACCGGCTCATGAGAGCGCAGCCGGCCTGCTCAGAATTCAACCTAAAAGGATTGGTGCAAACCTGTCCCCGATGCACCAATTACTCTGCGGGAAGGACCTCGGCGACCGTCTTGGCGATTCCCTCGCCCGTCAGGCCGTAGTGCGCGAAGACCTCGGGGCTCGTGCCGGTGATGACCGGCGCATCGGGCAGGGAGAGGCACTTGACCGGACGCGGGCAGTGCTCACCCACGACCTGCGCGACCATGGAACCCAGGCCGCCGAAGGGACTGTGCTCCTCGACAGTCACGACGGCGCGCGTGGCACCGGCGGCCTCGATCACGGCCTCGGCATCGAGCGGTTTGACGCAGTACATATCGAGCACCGTCGCCGAGATGCCCTGCTCGGCCAGCAGATCGGCGGCGTCCACGGCGTGGCGGACCATCTCACCGGTAGCGACGATCGTCACATCGGTGCCGCGGCGCACCCAGGTGGCGCGATCCATCTGGAACGGGCACTCGTCCTCAGTGTACACGTCCTCCACCGGGTTGCGGCCCACGCGGATGTAGGCCGGCTTGTTGTCGGCGACCAGGGCACGCACGAGCTCGGCGGTCTGGAAGCGATCGCTCGGCAGATACACGCGCATGTTGGGAATCGCGCTCATGGCGGCGATATCCTGCGCGGAGTGATGGCTCATGCCTAAGGCGCCGTAGGACACGCCGCCCGAGATGCCGATGAGCTTGACGTTGGTGTTGGAGTACGAAACGTCGACCTTGCACTGCTCATACGAGCGCGTGGTCACAAAGGACGCCGGCGAGGCGGCCCAGGCCTTCTTGCCGCACGAGGCCATGCCGGCGGCGATGCTCACCAGGTCCTGCTCGGCAATGCCGACCTCAACGGACTGCTGGGGATACTGGTCAAAGAACGGCGTGAGCGATGCAGAGCCGCGGGAGTCGGAGCACAGGACGACGATGTCTTTATCGGTTGCGGCGGCCTCGAGCAGCGTGTCGCAGATAGCCTTGCGGTTGGCGATCTTGTTAGCCATTGATAGCCTCCTTATGGGCAGCGAAATCGGCGATGATCTGGGCATATTCCTCATCGTTGGGCAGGTGATGATGCCAGGCGGCCTTGTCCTCCATAACCGGCGAGCCGTAGCCCTTCACCGTGTTGAGGATGATGACCGTGGGCTTACCCTTGGTCTCGGCGGCCAGCGTCAGCGCGGCGTCGATGGCCTGGACGTCGTTGCCCGGAATGGACAGCACGTTCCAACCGAAGGCAGCCCAGCGCTCCTCCTGCGAATCCTGCTTCATGACGTCCTCGGTGCTACCGCTGATCTGCAGGCGGTTGCGGTCCACGAGCGCGCACAGGTTATCGAGCTGGTAGTTGCCGCCGCTCATGGCGCCCTCCCAGACCGAGCCCTCGGCAAGCTCGCCGTCGCCCATGATGGTGTAGACGCGGTAGTCGCGGCCGTCCATCTTGCCGGCAAGCGCCATGCCCACGGCCACGGGCAGGCCGTGACCCAACGAGCCCGAGTTCATCTCGATGCCCTTGAGCTTGTTGTTGGGGTGACCGATGTAGGGGCTGCCGAACTTGGAGAAGCGGGCCTTGACGTCATCGAGGTCCAGATAGCCCTCGTGGCAGAGCACCGCATAGTAGGCCTCCATTGCGTGGCCCTTGGAGAGCACGAAGCGATCGCGGTTGGGATCGTCGACGGTCTCGGGCGAAATGTTGAGATGGTTGGCGTAGAGGGTCATGAGGGCATCGATCACCGACATGTCGCCGCCGATATGGCCGCCGGCGCCAGCCATGATGATATCGACGCAATCGCGGCGAAGGTCCCAACGCAGGGACTCAAGCTCTTCGATAGTTGCCATTTCTACTCTCCTCGCAGGTAGGCTTTGACGTCTTCTTCGATGGGATCGTACAGGTCGGGGACAATGCCGATGTACTTGCACGCCTCGTAGAGCACCGGCACCACGTTGGCGTGGATGGCGACACAGTGGTGGATGTAGGGACCCTCGACGATCTTGGCCTCGAGGCGCTTGAGGTTTTCGACCTCGACCCACAGGTAGGTGCCCATGCCGGCCGGGCCGTCGATGCCGCGGGCGTTGCCCAGCAGCAGCGAGTACTCGCCGTTGTCGCCGTCAAAGCGGGCAAGGGTGAGGTCGCCGTGCTTGGCCTCGGCCGTCAGCGCGCCGGGGTGATCGAAAGCCAGCGGGTAAGTGAGCTTGGGCTTGACGGCCGCGCAGCTGCAGGGCCAGGGGCCGCAGTGCTGCAGCAGCTCGCCGTTCTCGTTGTCGGGATGACGCACGGTCCAGTCGGCAAACATGCCGCGGTGACGGCCCAGGTCGGCGGCCTCGACCATCAGCGCGGTGATGGCGCCGTGGATATCGGTCTCGCATACGATAGGAATGCCCATCTCGTTGAGGATGGCGTTGGCAGCGCAGGGCATAATGCCCAGCTCGTCCTGCAGAGCGTTCCAGCACTGAATGGCACCGGCGTTGCAGCCATACTTCTCGACCAAGCGCTTCATGGCGATAGCAAGACCGGCGACCGCGGGGACCTTGTCCTCGGGAATGCAGATCTCAAAGCTGTCACCAATGTGGGCGAGCATGGCTGCCATGGCCTGCTCGTCGGCCTGGGCGTCGCGCACGGCCTGGACAAGCTCGGTCATGGGGATGGGCGAAAGCTGAATGTTGAACTTCTCGAGCAGCTCGCCCTCGTTGCACATGGTGGACCAGAAGTCGAACGGGCGAGTGGCCATCTGCAGGATGCGGGTGTGCTTGAAAGTCTTGACCACGTTGCACACGGCCAAAAAGTCCCAGACACCGCGCTCGAACTCGGGATCGGTCAGACGGCAGTTGGTCATGTAGGTGAAGGGAACCTGGAAGCGACGCAGGACCTTGCCGGTCGCGAACAGACCGCACTGGCTGTCGCGCAGACGAGTGCCGTCGGGCTCGGGGCGCTCGTCGCGCGGGCCCCACAGCAGCACGGGCAAGCCGAGCTCGCGCGCAAGGCGGGCGCAGACATACTCGGTACCAAAGTTGGCGTGGCACAGCATGATGCCGTCGACGCCCTCGGCGCGGAACTTCTCGACGATAGGCGCGATATGGCTGTCGTCGAACAGCAGGCCCTCGTCGTTGATGTCGTCGATATCCACGATGTCGACGCCGATCTCGCGCAGACGATCAGCCGTCAGGCCGCGATACTTGATCGCGTCCGGCGCGCTAAAGATGCTGCGGCGCGTGGGTACAAAGCCGAGCTTGATCTTATCCATGTACGTCCTCCCCTTATCACATGTTCAGTAAACAGATGTGTGTTTCGTTTTGTTCTGTTTACTAAATGTTTTACTCTTTTGTTTAAAAGTTTAGCGCGAAAGTCTCGTAAACGGTAGAGAAATCAGCCTAAACGGTATGTAAACAATCTGAACATACAAGGGCAACAAAAAGAGGGCCCCGAAGGACCCTCTTCTGAATGGCACTATGTTAACTGCCCTAGCGAGCTTTGGCACGCTGCAGGCAATGCCGTCTCCGCCTAGATTTCGCGCACGCTCTGGCGCTCGACAAAATAGGTCGACACGGCCGTTTTGCAGGTATAGCTCTTGGGATTGCGGATGTTACCCACCAGACGGCGCACCGCGATCTCGCCCACCTCGTGTTTGGGAACATGCACCGTGGTGAGCGGCGGGTTGGAAAAAGCGCCCAGAGATAGGTCGTCAAAGCCGATGATCGAGACATCCTCGGGCACGCAAATGCCGTGCTCGTTGAACGCGCGCATGGCACCCACGGCGAGCACGTCGTTCTCGGCAAAGAAAGCCGTCGGCAGGTCGTCGTGCGAGGCATTGTCGAGCCACGCGCCCATGTCGCGATAAGCGCCCTCGAGCGTGGTGCCCAGCGTGACGCGCCATGCCGGATTGGCCTCGAGGTCCGCATCCTCAAGCGCTTGGCGATAGCCGCGCTCGCGGTCCTTAAAGTTGCGGATACGAAGGTCGCCCGCCAGATAGCCGATTTGCTTGTGACCTTTCTCGATAAGGTAGTCCACGGCACGCAGCACCGAATCGGTATTGGCAATGACCACGGCATCAAAGTACTGGCGGTCGCTCCAGCCATCGAGCACAATCAGGTGGGCGGCGGCGTTAGCGAACAGGGCGTAGTCCTCCTCGCCCAACTCCGTACCCATTAGTACAATAGCGGCGGCCGGATCGGCAATCAGGCCCTCGACCTGCGGACGCACGGCGTCTAGGTCGCTAAAGTCGAGCGAGACAAAGCTCGTGCTCATGCCGTGGCGACGCGCCTGGCGCTCCACGCCCTCGATGACCGCGGGGTGGAAGGTGCTCTCGTCCAGGATGGCGCCCGTCTTGCGCGCGAGCACAAACTGGATGCTCTCGAGCTGCGTCGACTGCTGATAGCCGAGCGACTGCGCGCACTCCAGGATGACTTTGGCGGTCTCCTCGCTCACGCTGCGCTTGCGGTTGAGCGCGTTGGACACGGTTGCGGGCGAAAAACCGGTGATGCGGCTGATCTCGCGAACACTTGCTTTGGCCATTGTTCCCCCTAGCAACGGTCGTGGCGGAGCATCGTGGCCTGACCGCCCCGTGACTCGACAACTAAACGACCGCAAATTCAATCTAAACAGAATAGTAAATGTTTAATAGCTAGTTTAGCCTGTTGTCAAGCGAAGCGACGCGACTATTCCCCCAACGGGCGTATTTACTCGGTAGCTAAAAAAGCCCGTCCCAAATTGACTACATGGGACGGGGCGTGAAAATCATTTAGCCCAGGACACGAGCCATACGGGCCTTGAACTCGGACAGGAAGCGCGGGGCGTCCACGGTGAGCGCCACGAGCGCGCTCTTATCCGGATCGGACAGACGGTGCTCGTCACAGATAGTGCGGCCGCGGTACTCGCCCAGCAGGTCGACACGAAGATTGCAGCCGAGCGCACCCACGAGCGTGGGATCAATCGCCACGGCAACCGCCAGCGGATCGTGCAGCGCGCAGCCGCCCAGGTAGGGCGCGTTCATTTCGTACGAACCGATATAGTGCTCGACCATGCTCGCAAACGCGCAGCCAGCCATAGTGCCCGAGCCCGTCCAGCCGGCAACGTCGCGACGTGTGAGCACCACGCGGTGCGTCACATCCAAGCCCACCATGGTGAGCTTGCGGCCCGAGCGCAACACGGCGTCGGCAGCCTCGGGGTCGCCCGCCATGTTGGCCTCGGCGCCCGCGCTCACGTTGCCGGGCACGGTAAGCGCACCGCCCATCACGACCACGCGGCCGATGGACATCATCGCCGCCGCATCGCGCTCCAGGGCAAGCGCCAGATTGGTGAGCGGGCCGGTCGCAACGTAGACCAGATCGGGACCATAGGTACGCGCGGCATCAATCAGGTAATCGACCGCCGCATTGCCATCGGCCGACGTCGCGCCCACTGGCTCGTACGGCGAGGCGGGCACGCTTGCGCCGCCAATACCGTTCTTGCCGTGGATAAGCGTGGTGGACGCCGGCGGCGTGTAGGGTTCGGTCGCCTTCATGGGACGATCGGCGCCCAGGTACACCGGCACCTCGGGACGACCCAACAGGTCGAGCACCGCCAAGCAGTTGTGCGCCGACTGCTCGACGCGCACGTTACCAAAGCACGTGGTGATGCCGACGAGCTCCACCTCGGGGCTTGCGATGGCATAGGCGAGCGCCATCGCATCATCCACACCCATATCCAGATCAAGGATCAGCTTCTTGGTTGCCATTGTTCTACTCCGCTTCTCCGTCTACATCCAAACCGTCTAAACCAAACTTGTGCTCGACTTCCGTACGCGTGGGAATTGATTGCTGAGCGCCCAGGCGCGACACCGTCACCGCCGAGGCGCGAGCGCCCGCCGCCATGCACTCAAAGAGCGGCAGGCCCTCCAGACGAGCTGCAGCAAGCGCGCCAATAAATGTATCGCCCGCGGCCGTCGTATCGACCACCACGCTCGAAAGCGCCGGCATGCGCAGCGGCTCACCGCCATCGCCGAGCGTAACCGAGCCGGCGCCGCCCAGCGTGATGACCGCAGCCCCGGCGCCCTTATCGAGCAGCGCATTGAGCGCGGCGACGCAGCTCGCATCATCTGTGGGCAGAATGCCCGTCAGCACCTGGCACTCGGTCTCGTTGGGGCAGACCAGGTCGACCGCAGGCCACGCTCCTGCCGGCAGGTCGCAGGCGGGCGCCGGGTTAAAGATCGTATAGAACCCCAGCTCGTGAGTGCAAGAAAGCGCCGCGGCCGTTGCTGCAAGGTCACATTCGCCCTGGGCAATAAAGACGCTTCCGGCAGCCGGGGCAATCTCGCTGGCATCGCCGTCGAGCTCGTCGGCCACCAAGCGCCTCAGTGCGCGGGCAACGTCCTCGCCCGCAAGCGCATGGTTGGCGCCCGGCGACAGCACGATGCGGTTGTCGCTCTCACAGCGAATGATAGTCGCGGTACCGGTCTCCACGTCATCGCGACGCGCCACAAACTCAACGCCCACGCCGGCATCCTGGAGCCCTGCCACAAGCGCATCGCCAAAGGTATCGCGCCCAACAGCGCCAATCATGCACGTGCGCGCACCCATGCGCGCAGCGGCAACGGCCTGATTGGCTCCCTTACCGCCGGCGTTGGTGATAAAACCGCTGCCACCGACGGTCTCGCCCGCGCGCGGCATGCGCTCGCACGCCACCGAAAGGTCCATGTTCATGCTGCCGAACACCGCAACGATGCTGTGATCCGCCATGGAAACCTCCTCGTCTTCAGGCTTTGCGCCCACCGTCGACCAACGATTGTGCACTCTCGCACCCCCCCTATAACTTTAGTCCACTTTGATGTGGACGCGCGCTTGAGCTTGCGCCAGCAGCAAGCATTCACAGGGGCAGGCAGCTACAATGAATACGTGCTGATTATTCTCGTCATTGGATGATGTTTTATGGAACAATTCTCGCAATCGGGCTCGCGCTGTCGACGCCGCACGGGCAACGAGCCGGCGCCGCACGAACGCGTGAAGGGCGAGCGCCGTGCCAACGAGCCGCGACGCACCGCGAGCCCCCATCGCGCTTCTGCCAACAACGCGGGCCGCGCCAACACTCCCGCCGCGGAGCAGACGCCTGCTCGCCCCAAGTCCCGCTACATCCCTGCGCTCGACGGTCTGCGCACGCTTGCCGTCGTCGCGGTGGTGCTCTATCACCTCAACCTCACGTGGGCTCAGGGCGGCCTGCTTGGCGTCACGATCTTCTTTGTGCTTTCGGGCTATCTGATCACGCGCTTGCTGCTCAACGAAGTCGCTAAGACCGGCCGTATCGACCTTAAGAGCTTCTGGATTCGCCGCATCCGTCGCCTGGTCCCCGCCGTGGTAACGGTAGTGTTCGTGACCTGCGCGCTGTGCACCATCTTTAACCACGTGATGCTCACCAAGATGCGCCCTGACATCCTGCCGTCGCTGCTGTTCTTCAACAACTGGTGGCAGATTGCCCAAAACGTCTCGTACTTCAATGCCCTGGGCGATCCCTCGCCGCTTACGCACTTTTGGTCGCTCGCCATCGAGGAACAGTTCTACCTGGTTTGGCCCCCGCTGCTGCTCGCTATGGTATCCATGCACATGAGCAAGCCCAACACGCGCCGCATGGTTCTGGGACTGGCTGCTGTCTCCGCCATCGCCATGATGGTGCTCTATAACCCCGCCGCCGACCCCAGCCGCGTGTACTACGGCACCGACACCCGCGTCTTCTCGCTGCTGCTGGGCGCCTGGATGGCCTTTATCCCCGATCGCGACCTGGCGCCGGTGTGTCTCGCTCATCGTTTGGGGCTCAATCGCCTGGCTGGCGCCGCCAAGCACGGCAAGAACGCCGAAAGCAAGCATGACGCTACGACCGACGGCGCAGCCGAGACCGTCCCGGCACAGCCGAGCGCCCTCGTGCGCTTTTGGTCCTCGCCCGCATCCATCGATGTGTTGGGCGTCGTGGGTCTGGTTGGCCTTGCCGCCATGGTCGCGCTCACCAACGGCTACACCGCGTTCCAGTATCGCGGCGGCACGCTGTTATGCTCCATCCTCACGCTCATGGTCATCGCGGCCTGCGTGCAGCCCCAGGGAATGGTTGCCCGCGCGCTGTCCGCCGAGCCGCTCGTGTGGGTTGGCAAGCGCTCGTACAGCATCTACCTGTGGCACTATCCGCTACTGTTGCTCATGAACCCGGTCGCCAACATCAACGATACGCCGTGGTGGCAGTACATTTTGCAGGTGTTGTTGGTGGTCGCCGTAGCCGAATGCTCATATCGCTTTATCGAGACGCCGTTTAGAAAGGGTGCCTTTGGGCGCACCGTATCCGAATTCCGCGACGGCACCACCACGCCCGCCAACTGGGTGCGCGCGCATATTCCCGTGTGCGCCACTTGCGGGATTGTGCTTGTTATCGCGCTGGGCGGCCTGATTTTTGTGCCGGAGACCTCCGCACTGAGCGGTGAGGGCGCCGAAGTCCTCAACAAGGAAGCCAAAAACACCGCGCCCACCGACCAGCAGGCGGCCGACGGCACCGACAAGGACAACGACGGCTTCCCCGACGGATCCTACGACCTGCTGATGATCGGTGACTCCGTGTCGCTGCGCGCCGTTGATTCCTTTGACGGCGTGTTCCCCCACAGTCACATCGATGCCGAAAAGGGCCGCCAGTTTGATGCGGGCCGCGCGACATTTGAGGGCTATCTCCAACAGAACCTTGCCGGCAAGATCGTGGTCTTTGCACTGGGCACCAACGGCTTGGTAACCGACGACCAGATCGACGCCATCATGACCGATGCAGGAGATAAGCGTATTGTGGTGTTTGTGAACACGCGCAGCCCGCAGCCGTGGGTTGGCTCTACCAACCAGGCCATCGCCAACGCTGCTACGCGCTACAAGAACGTGCGCGTTATCGACTGGTACGGATACAGTGCCAATCGCAACGACCTGTTCGATGGCGATGGCACGCACCTGTCGACCACTGGCGTGACTGAGTACCTCAACTTGATCCACGATGCAGTCAAGAAGGACCTGCCCGTGCATCCCGAGGATCACGTCAACGATCCGCAGCCGGCAGCCGTCAAGTCTGCCACCGACGCGCTCGTCAATGCGCTCGCTCTCAAGCCGCACAAGCTGGGCACCGACAAGTAACCTGCAACGCAAACTTCCCACATCCGGAGGGGGTGCCTGCCACGGCAGGCACCCCCTCCGGCAGTTAGGGACGTTCCTTATGTGCCGGCACCTAGGGACACTCCTGACACAGCCGAGGAACGCCCTCCTTGCGACCGAATTCTGGGCACCTCGCCACCCCGAACGTTGTTTCCAAGCCCACACCCGCAGCAAACAACCCAAAATCACTCTTTTCGAGCCGGCTCCAGGTGGCGCGCGCAGACGTGGTGTAAGAGCGTCCCGAGGTCCGTCGCTGCAAGTCCCGATGTTACTCCTTCTTGAGACCGCGCCTCTCGACTATCTCGTCCACTATCTCCCTGCCGCGCCGCCCGAGCGCGCGGCGCCTCCCCTCTGTCGGGGCCGGCCTGTCCGCGGGCTCGGCGAAGCCCTCGGCGGCCGAGGCCTCGGAGAACACGCGCTGCTGGGACCACTGTCCCTCGGTCTCCATGAGGCTCGCGCACGTCAGGCGCAGCATCGACTCCCTCGAGGGGAAGGACTGCACGACCCTGTAGCGGCGCTTGATCTCGCGGTTGGCGCGCTCCTGGACGTTGTTGGTGCGGAGCTTGGCCCAGTGCGCCCTGGGGAAGGCCGTGAACGCCAGCGCGGAGTCCTCGGCCTGCTCGAAGACCTCGCCGGCCCTGGCGGACACCGACGCCACCCAGGGCGCCGCCTCGGCCCACACGCAGCGCGCGAGGTCGGGGTCGTCCTGGTAGACCGCGGCGTGCACGAGGTCCCTGACGGCCGCCTTGGAGTCCTCGGGCCTGCCCGAGCAGGCGCTCTGGAGGTTGCGCTGCAGGTGCGTCACGCAGCGCTGCCAGGCGCAGCCCTGGAACAGGCGCGAGACGGCGGCCACGAGCCCGGCGTGGCTGTCGGAGACCACGAGGCGAACGCCGGCCAGCCCGCGCTCGCGCAGCCCGCCGAGGAATGCCGCCCAGGAGTCCTCGCTCTCGGTGTCGACCACGTCGCAGCCCAGGAAGTGCTTGCGCCCGTCGGCGCCCAGCCCGATCGCGGTCACGACGCCCTGCGAGACGACCGACGAGCCGACCCTGCAGCTCATGTAGGTGGCGTCGAGCCACAGGTAGCAGCACGGCGTGCCCGACAGGTCGCGGCGGCGGAACTCCGCCACCTCGGCGTCGAGGTCGGAGCAGAGGCTCGAGACCTCCGAGCTCGACAGCGAGGATATGCCCAGCTTGGACGCCACGCGCTCGACCTTGCGGGTGGACACGCCGCATACGTACATCTCCTGCACGATGGCGGCCACCGAGGTGTCGACGCGCGACCATCGCGCGAGCATGCCCTCGGGGTAGTAGGTGCCGTGCCTGAGCTTGGGTATCTCGAGCTCCACGTCGCCCACGGCGGTCTTGAGCGACCTGGGGCGGTAGCCGTTGCGGCTGTTCTCCCTGCCGTCGCTGCGCTCGTTGCGGCTCGCGCCGCACATCTGCTGGGCCTCGGAGTCCATCAGCGCGTTCATCACGCTGCCCAGCACCCTGCACGCGAACTCGCGCGCGTCGCCGCACTCCTGCCAAAGCCTCGCCGCCTCGAGGGCCTCGTCGCGGCCGAGGCGCAGTACACTCTCTTCTTGGGGCATCGCCTTTCCTTCCATTCGTCACCTTCATTACTCCAACGACGAATTCTAGGCGGTGTCCCCTCCCTTTCAAGAAAGGGCGGAGGCGGGGCATTCCCCGCCTCTTACACCACATCTCTGCGCGCTACCCGGCTCCAAGAGGTCGTGGACAAAAAGGGGCAAATATGAGTACTGTTGCCATTTTAGTAGCAGGCAAAACCACCCAAAATGGCGCTCATGCGGTAGCGCGCGACCCTTTCAGTTGACCAGAATAGCCGGCTTAGGACTTGGAGACCCGCTTTTAATGAACAGATTCTTAGCTATGTTCATTATTTTCTTGGTCGTAAATGCTATCGGCCAGGCAACAGTACTCATATTTGGCATTTTTTGTCCACTCGCATATTACTAACCCCCTATAACAGGCAAAATACAGGCCGCAACCCATGGCAGCGGCCTGTTTGGAGTCCAAAAGAGACGCTAAGCGCTGTAGCCCATCGCCTGCAGGACAAACATGACGACCGTCAGCACCGTAATCACGGCGATAGTCGCCCACGTGAGCACGTTCCACACGCGACCGTTGCGGTTGGCACCCATAATGTGACGGTCGGCGGCGATAACCACCTGGAACACCAGAACCACGGGCAGTAGCACGCCATTGATGACCTGCGAGGTCATCATAATCTGGAACAGATCGACGCCGGGCATAAGCACCAGCACGGCAGAGATACCGATGATGGCCGTAATGATGCCGCGATAGACCGGGGCCTCGTCCCAGCTGCGGTCGGCACCGCGCTCCCAGCCAAATGCCTCGCAGATGGCACTCGACGTAACGCCCGGCAGCACGCAGGCAGCCAAAAAGCTCGCTGCGACCAGGCCCGAGGCAAACAACACCGTGGACCACTGGCCCGCGATGGGCTCCAGCGCGCGGGCGGCATCGGCGGCATCGCTAATCTGAATACCCGCCGGGAACAGCACCGTACCGGTCGTGATGATAATGAAGCCCGCAATGATATCAGCAGCAATCGAACCGCTCACGGTATCAATACGCTGCAGCACGATGTCGTCCTCGCCCGCATTCTTATCGACCACGTTGTTCTGAGCCAAGAAGATCATCCACGGTGCGATGGTGGTACCGATCGTTGCGACCACGAGCGACACGTAGCTGGGGTCGTTTTGAATATTGGGGACGACCAAGTCGACCGCGACCTCGCCCCAGTTGGGGCCGGCCATAAACGCGGCGACGATGTAGGTCACGAACACGCAGCTTACCAGCAGCAAAATCTTCTCGATGCGCTGGAAACTGCCCGACATGGTAAGCATCCACACCAGCAGCGCCACGAGCGGCACCGAAATGCTCGCCGGCACGCCAAACAGGGCAAGTCCGCTCGCGATACCCGCAAACTCCGAAATGGTCACGGCCGTGTTGGCGATCAACAGCGCCGCCATGGCCAGCACGCTCTTGCGCACGCCAAAGCGCTCGCGAATGAGCGACGCCAGGCCCTTACCCGTGACGCATCCGCAGCGCGCCGCGGTCTCCTGCGTCACGATGAGCAGCACGGTCATGACGGGAAGCATCCAGAGCATCTTGTAACCATAGCTGGCGCCCGCGCTGGAATACGTGGCGATGCCGCCGGCGTCATTGCCCGAAAGCGCCGCCAACAGACCGGGGCCCATGGCGCCAAAGATGGCCGCAATGGTCAGCTTTTGCTTGGTGCTCGCCTTTTGCTTCGTGTTTTGCACGCGACCACCTAACCCATGACTGACATGGTGAGCAGCACCGCGGCGATGCAGTACGCCACACACGAAATCATGACGGCGATGACGTTCATGGCGGTACCCGATGTGTTAAGGTCGTGCTCATCGCGCCAGAACAGCACTATCAGGTAAATCACGGCGCTCATGTTGCCCACCAGGCAGATGATGGCGGCCATGTTAAAGCAGCCGGTAAAGAGCTGCTCCTCAAACATGGGCGCGCCGGGGAACGCGGCGGTGCGCACCAGCTGCGCGCACAGGTAAGTAACAAGCGAAAGGATCAGGCCCATACCCGTGCTCTGGAAGAAGAATCCCAGGTACGGTTTGGGCTCGTCGTCGTGACCGTCGTACTCGAGGAAGTAGTTCTTGACGAACGACACCATGCGCGAGGCAGCCAGCAGCACGAGCGGCATGGCGCACATGGGGAACACCACCAGATGCGCGGAACCCAGCGCCGTCCCCAGCACCGTCGCCATAATGCACGAGGCGATGCCCCACACGACGACCCAGTACTGACGATGCACGAACCAGCTGAGCACGTTCGTCGAGTCGTCCGACGCGCTATCGCCCGAGCCGACACCGGCGATCTGCAGGTCCTCCTGATGCTCCTCGGCGATAACGTCCATGGCGTCGTCGAAGGTCACGATACCCAGGATATGACGGTTCTCGTCGCAGACAGGGATTGCAACCAGGTCGTACTTGGTCATCTCGTCCGTCACGTCTTCCTGGTCCTCGTCGGGCGACACGTAGACCAGATCGCGATAGGCGAGCTGGCCCAGCGTGGCGTCGCGGTCGGCCACGATCAGCGTGCGCAGCGAAAGCACGCCCGTCAGCATGCCGCTCGGATCCTCGGTATAGACGTAATAGACGCTCTCAAAGTCCTCGTCGAGTTTGCGAATCGCCTCGATGGCATCGCCGACCGTCGCCGTGGCGGGCAGCGAGACAAACTCCGAGGTCATGATGCGGCCGGCGGTGTTGTCCTCGTAGCCCAGCAGATTACGAATCGCCTTCTCCTCCTTGACGCCCATCAGGCGCAGGAGCTTCTCGGCCTTCTCATAATCGAGCTCGTCGATCAGGTCGGCAGCGTCGTCCGGGTCCATCATGGCCAGCATCGACGATGCGTCGGTATCGGACAGGCCCTCGAGCATCTCGGTCATGAGTTCGTCGTCATCGAACTCCGAGATGGCCTCGGCGGCCTGTGCCGTATCGAGCTGGGCGAACACCTGCGCGCGCAGGCGCGGATCGAGCTGCTCGATGATGTCAGCAATGTCGGCAGGATGCAGCTCGCCAAGCGTCTTGTGCGACACCGAGAGCTGGATGTTCTTAGTCGAGCGATCGAGCAGGTCCATATAAGACCAGGCGATAATGTCCTCGCTGAGCGGCTTGCCCAGGTGCTTCATAAAGCCCTCGACGACGTGCTCGAGCGCGGGGCTGATTGCACGCAGCAGGCCGCGGACGCCGACCTCGGCACCCAGCAGGCGCAGCTGATTTTCGCCCGACATGGAGAACTTGATGTCGTTGACGCGCACGACCTTCATGCCCTGCGTGTCGACAATCTGTTTGTTGAGCACGTCGCGCGCGAGCAAGAGTTCAGTCGGCTGCAGGTACGAAAAACGGATTTCGGTGGCCGACGTCTTAAGGTGCACGCCCGTCTCGTCGATACGGTCGACCCATTTGCGCCAGCTGATCATAAACGGCGTCTTGCCGGGACCACGGAACGCGAGGGACGTCACGTGCGGAAAAACTTCGCCGGTTGCAATGCCAAAATCGTTCACAACGCCGAGTTTTTCGCCATCGACGTCCAAGACCGGCAATTTGAGCATCTCACTCAGATAATTCAATGGTGCTCCCCATCATTATTCCTGCGGACCGCGTGACCATGCCGGCACGCAATCCGTGGACTTTTAGACATGTATACGCATGCGCGGGCGGCACGCCGCTCGGCGCTCACACCCCGTGCACGCGCAGAAAGCACCTGCATGGGGTCATCGACTGTATGGTCGAGGTTTGGATTTCACCTGTAACCTTTCTCTTGACCCTCATTAACCGCAGTAACTATAGCATCAGCATCGCGCTGCGGCACCGAATTTATGCGCTGCACATTGCAGGCATACCAAACACTGACGTATCCGTGACATAGTCATTGGGGACGTTCTTACATGACTAGTCCGTGGTGTCGTCGTCCTCGGGAAGTTGGGGGAACACAGCGTTTTTGGGCATGGAAACCTTGGTGAGCGAGGTGAGCTTTTTGCTCAATGCCGTGTCCGTCTTGACCAGGTCGCTGAGCGTCACGATCTTGTAGCCGTCGGCGACAAGGCCATCGATAATCTGCGGCAGCGCCTCGAGCGTCTGCTCGGCGCACTCATCGCTATCGGTGAGCAGCACAATATTGCCCGGCGTCACCGAGTCGAGCACGGTCGATACTTGCTCGTCAGCGCCGTTGAGCAGCCAGTCGCCCGAATCGATATTCCACGAAACCACGGCGGACACCAGGTCCATCGAATCGATCCAGTTTTGCTCGTCAAACGCGGCGTAGGGGGCACGCAGCAACATCGTCTCGACGCCGGTCGCCGACTTAATCGCCTCGGTGCCCTTCGTGATCTGCTTGCGCACCGTCTCGCGATCCTCGCCCTTGAGCGAATCATCGCTGTAGCTGTTGGAGCCGATCTCGCACCCGGCATCGACAATCGCTTTGGCAGTAGCGGGCGAGGCTTCCGCGGCATCGCCCGAAAGGAAGAACGTCGCCGTGACGCCCTTTTCCTTGAGCACCTGCAAGATCTGCTTGGTCGCACTACTCGGACCCTCGTCAAATGTCAGGGCCACGTACTTTTCGTTGCCCTTGGGCGCTACGCTTGCGCACTCGACTACGCAGTCGGTGGCGGGCACGACCTCGCCGCGGTCCTGCGTCTTGCCCGACTGCTCGCCGACCCATACCTCGGAGCGGCCCTGAACACCCCAGGCTTTGACATACTCAATGGCACCCGTGCCCTCGACCTTAAGCTTTGGCTCGATAACCGTTGCCTGGACCTCGTGCTTCTCGTACGTGTCGCGGCCGTCTTTGACCGTCACCTTCTCGCCGCCCGTAAGCTCGTGGCTTTTCCACTTGCTCTGCTTCACGCGCTTGCCGTCCACCTTTACCGACAGCTTTTCGCCGCCATGGCGGGTAAGCACGCTATCGTCGACGGCCAGCAAATCGCCGGCGTCGAAGGTATCAGTCAGTTCCTGATCGTCGATGAGATTTTGCAACGTAGAGCCAACGCGCACCGCGGTCTGCTGACCGTTGAGGACGACATCCACGCTGCGGTTAACGTAGCCCACGACGGCAGCGATAAACAGTACGAGCGCGCAGCCCACGGCGATGAGCGCGTAGGGCAGGCGAGACGGGCGACGGGGCGTGCGGTTGTTGCCGATGCGGGCGCTGCGGTCGCTAAACCCGCGGCTATGGTTGAGATACATCGCGCCGGGCTTACGGCGGCGCTTGCGCTGACCGCCGGGCAGCTGCCCCAGGTCGCGGCGCGCCGTCGGGCGCGCACCCGAGTGCCCGTGTGAATAGGATCCGTTTTGGCGCATGTGCCCTCCCCCATAAACACAGCAAGCCGGAGCAACAGGTCTCCGGCTTGCCTCCCATCATGTGGTACGTCGCTATTTACTAGCTTTTGACGAGCCCCCGCTCGCCTTTTGATATTCGTCCTTAAAGGCCTTGAACATACCGCGCGTCTTGCCGAGCTGCTTGCCCAGTGCACGACTGCCCTTGTCCACGGCGACCGATCCCTTGTCATCGAGCACCTTGGCGCCCTTCTTGACCTTATCGCCTACCACGACACTGGCCTCGGCAGCCTTGGCGGCCGCGCCGCCCGAATACCCGAGCGCCTTGACCTCGTCCGAGACAATCATCGCGCCGTTCTCGTAGCCGCGCAGCATCGTCGGCGGCACCTGCGTGTCGCCCACCAACACGCTCGAAGCGGCACCGGCGGTCACGTAGAACATCTGCACAATACCCGAGCGCGGCTTGAACTCAACGTCCGAGCAGTAGCCCACGACATCGCCCGATTCCGTGCGCACGTCCATGCCGACCCAGATGATGCAATCGTCCAGGTTGATATCGAGGCGCTTGGCCGCGGCGGCATCGTAGGTGCCCTTGACGTCGTCGACCGCGACAGCACCCTCATAGACGCCGATGGCATCGAGCGCCACAAAGCGGTCGGGACGCTCGATCATACCCGCGATATCGGACTGGCGGACCATAAAGCCCACCACGCGCGTGCCGCCCGGGGTAAAGACGGGAAAGTGAATCTTGCCGAGCTTTTTAGGGCTGCGCGGCGTGCCGTCCTTTTTGGTGCGCTTGTCTTCGGCAGGTTTGCGATAAACCTTGACGCCGACAAAATCCCCTGCGCGCATTATGCCTCGGTCGAGGGCTCCGTGGCCTCGGTGTCGGCCTCAGCGACGTTCTCGACCACGACGTCAGCAGCGGGCGTCACGTTGCCGCCCGAGATGGCGTCGTTGAGCTGCTCGCGAAGCTGGTCCATGCGCTCGCGGGCCAGGTCGACCTTGGCGCGCAGGTCATCGGTCTTGGCGTCGACCATCGGACCAAAGTCGTTGACCGCGGCACGAGCCTCCTCGGCACTGTGCTCGTAGGTGTCACGCATGTTGTCCCAGGCATCGTTGGCGATATCGGCGGCCATGGCGCGGGTCTCGGCACCCGAGCGCGGGGCCAGAGCAACGCCGATGATAGCGCCGGCGGCAGCACCAAAGAGCGCACCGGAGACAAAGCTGAAAGTCTTTCCCATGATCATTCCTCTCCTGCGGGCACCTCGATGCCCACCGTTTGAATGCTGTCCATTATACCCGCAGCGCAACACTTGCCGTCACGCTCATCTGCGTACGGTAAAGGCGCAGGTACATGATGGTGATAAGCGAGTGAGCCTACTCCTGAGGCGCAACCGGCATGGCCACCGTGGCGGCCGGGTCTTCGCCGGCGCCATCGACGAGCGGCAGGCTGCCCTCGTGCGCCGAGCCGGACGGAGCCGTTGCCGCACCGCCAAAGACGGCCGCGGAGGCCTCGTGGTTCTCGACGACCGCGCCCTCGGTATCGATTGGCATCTGCGGCTCGTCGTCAAAGCTCGGGACGCCTTGGGGCTCCGCAGACTCGGGCTCAGCAGGCGCCTCGGCAACGGGCTCAGCGCCGGCGTCGGCAGGAGCGTCGTCCTCGGACGCATCCTCGGCCACGTCCTCGCCGTTCGCGACGGCGACGGCCTCGTGCGGATCCTTACCCTCGGCCTCGGCGCGCATGCCCAGCACCAGGTTGCGCAAACCCGCGACCGTACCGTCCACATCGGGAGCGGGCTGTTCGGCATGCAGATAGGCCCAATCCATCATAAAGGTCGCCGAAGACAGCGCGCCGATGGCCAGCGCGTCGTCGGGACACGAAAGCTCAACCTCAAAGACACGCTCATCGTGCTCGCTTACGCGGGTGCGGCCGCACGAAATGCTGCCGGCAAGACCGGTCTCGTTCATGAGCTCGACCGTCACGTGCTCCAGCAGGTGGCAAAGCTCGGTCTGGCCCATGCAGTCCTGGAACTCGCGACCGGAATCGCCCAGGCACAGATGCTTGGCAATCGCGGGCACCAGGTAGTACACGCGCGCCGTGGCCTCGATGTCCTCCGAGGTCATGAGCGGCATGCCGGGGTTCACCAGCACATGCGCGCAGATCTTGTCCTCACTGACGGTGACCTTAAGGATGTTGAACAGGCCTGCCATAACTCTCCCCTACTCGTCCTTGCCCTACTCGTCGCCATCGTGCGGATCCACAGAGCCCGCACCCGACGCCGCCGGCTTCTCTGCCGAAGACTCGGAATCCTTCTTATCGGTTTCGGCCGGAGCGATCACGCGAATGAGCGAGATACGCTGGCCACGCATCGACTGTACCTTGAACTTGTACCCTGCGACCTCAAACACCTCTCCGATGTCGGGCACCGAGTCGCAAAGCTCCAAAATCCAGCCGGCGATGGTCTCATAATCATCGCTTTCCTCGAGCGGCCAACCAAGCTCAATCGCGTCATCGCACGAAAAACGCCCATCGACGAGCCACTCACGGCGCGAGAGGCGCGTGAGGTACTTGTTGTCGGGATCGAACTCGTCCTCGATCTCGCCGACGATCTCCTCGACGATGTCCTCGATGGTGATGATGCCGGCCGTGCCGCCGTACTCGTCCACGACGACCACAATCTGGTCGTGCGAAGTCTGCATCTCGGACAGCAGCGGCAGGATGTCCTTGGTGTCGGGCACAAAGGTGGCATCGCGCAAAAAGCCAGCGATGGGCTGGTCGCCCTTGCCGTCGAGCGCGGGCTGGATCAGGTCCTTGATGTGCGCGATGCCCGCGACGTTGTCGGGATCCTCGTGATAGACGGGGATGCGGCTGAAGCCGGTCTGGCGCATGGTGGACAACACGTCGGCGACCGTCTCGTCGTCCTCGCACATGGTGGTGTCCACGCGCGGCACCATGACCTCGCGGGCAACGGTGTCGCCCAGGTCAAAGATCTCGTGGATCATGCGCTTTTCCTCGTCGAGCAGGTCGTCCTGCTCCGAGACCATGTACTTGATTTCTTCCTCCGAGACGTTCTGGCGGTCATCGGCGCTCTTGATGCGCAGGATGCGGGCCAGGCCGTCGGAGCAGGCACCGGTCAGCCACACGAGCGGGCGGGCGATCTTTTGGAACACGGAGAGCGGTCCCACGACCTGTTTGGATACGCCCTCGGCGTTAGCAAGGCCGATGCGCTTGGGCACGAGCTCGCCGATCACGATGGACACAAAGGCGACCGCGACGGTGATGATGACCGGCGCCAGGCCGCGCGCGATGGCGGAAAGCGGCGCGATGCCAAAGCTCATGAGCCATGTGGCGAGCGGGTCGGACAGGCTCGTCGAGGCGACGGCGGACGAGGCGAAGCCCACGAGCGTGATGGCGACCTGAATGGTGGCGAGCAGCTGGTCGGAATCGGCGGCAAGCTGGACGGCGCGCTCGGCGCGCTTATCGCCCTCCTCGGCATCGTGTTCCAACACGGCGCGCTTAGCCGTGGTGAGAGCCATCTCGGACATGGAGAAGTAGCCGTTGATAAGCGTTAAAACGAGCGTGGTAATAAGGGAGATGGTTATGTCCATCGGGAGTTTCTCGAACCTCCAAGATTCGGGACGTTGGGTAGTAAGCGTAGGTGACGGATAGGGCAATTGCGCCGGTTGCCCGTGCGAGCGGGGCCGTGGGCGTGGTCGCTAGATTACGAAGAGGATCACCGCCATGAACTGGAAGATGCTGCCGGCGAGCACCCACAAGTGGAAAACACTGTGCAGATAGCGCACGTTTTTGGCGATATAGAACGGCACGCCCACGGTATAGCACACGCCGCCAACGGCGAGCAGGGCAAGTGCCACGGGGTTGAGCAGCGACACGAGCTCGGGCAGCTTAAAGACGACGAGCCAGCCCATCAGCAGATAGACCAGGCCGCTTACCCAGTGCGGCTGACGCTCGCGCAAAAAGCACTCGAGTGCGATGCCGATGATGGCGATGGCCCACACGGCAAAGAACAGCGCAGGGCCGCCGTCGTTTGCGAGTGTGATGAGGCAAAACGGGGTATAGCTGCCGGCTATGAGCAGGTAGATGCAGCTGTGGTCGATGATGCGAAACACGCGTTTGGCGCGAGCGGGCTGAATCGCGTGATAGAGCGTGGAGGCCAAGTATTCGAGGATGATACTGACGCCATAGACAATCGCCGCGGCCATGTGGGCCGGGCCTCCGCCGCGCAGGGCAGCGAATACGATCAGGAGCACCAGGCCCGCGATACCCAGCAGGCAGCCGACACCATGGGTGACGGAGTTCATGATCTCCTCGCCCACCGTGTAGTGTGGAACGGCCGCGGTCTTGGGTCGCGGCTTAGAACTGTCGCTCGAATCGGACATGCCGGTTACATCCTCCAATGTAAAGAGTTCTCAACACTATATCAAAGCGTCTGGGTACATGCGAAATTTGCACCATACGTGACCCTTTGTTTACCCATTCTTTGCCTGTTGACGCGTCAACGGCGAACATCCATAATGCGCTTGTTTTAAATGTTGATGTATTAACATGTTATAGGAGAATACCGCATGGCTCAAAACGCACATTCCCATCGAAAGCTCAAGATAGCCGGCATCGTTGCACTGGTGGTTGTCATTGCACTGCTCGGATTTGCCGGCAACTTTCTGTTTGACTTCGCGCTGAATCCCCGCGCGCCATACACCATGAAGATGATGCAGGACGGCAAGGACGACAAAGAAAGTGAGCAGCCGGATGCCGAGGGAACCGAGGCGCGGGCATGGTTTAAAGAGAACCGCGAGAGCAGCAGCCTCACCGCAGATGACGGAACCGAACTTGCCGCTTGGTATTTTGCCGCCCCAGAGAGCACGCACAATTACGCTATCTGCCTACACGGATACACCGATGAGCCCATCGGTATGGCCCGATACGCCAAACGATTCCATGACCGCGGCATGAACGTGCTCGCGCCTGCCGCCCGTGCCCACGAGCGCTCCGGCGGCGACTATATCGGCATGGGCTGGCCCGAGCGGCTCGATGTCGTCGCATGGATCGAGCGAATCGTTCAGGCTGACCCCGAGGCGCGCATCCTGGTCTTTGGCGAGTCGATGGGTGCGGCAACCGCCATGGACGTCGCGGGGGAATCTCTGCCCGCAAACGTGAAATGCATTATCGAGGACTGTGGTTATACGAGTGTTTGGGACGAGTTTTCTCTGCAGCTCAAGGATGTATTTGGGCTGCCCAGTTTTCCTTTGCTCGATGTGGCCAACCTGGTGTGCAACGTGCGCGCAGGCTACGACTTTCATAAGGCAAGCAGTGTGGAGCAACTCAAACACGCGACGGTTCCCATGCTGTTTATCCACGGCGACCAGGACACCTTTGTGCCGTACGACATGCTCGACCAAAACTACGACGCGTGCGCCAGCAAGGTCAAGCAAAAGCTCACCATCCATGGCGCCACCCACGCCAAGAGTGCGCAAGTTGACCCCGAGCTCTACTGGAACACGGTCGACGACTTCCTCGGAAAGAATTTTTAGGCAAAAAGCAACGTCCGGGGCTTTATCTGACCCCCTATTTTCGAAAGTATGCGGCAAAATCTGGAACTGCCGACCAGACCGCAGTTTTATCAACAATTTATCAGGGGTTTTGTTGCCAAAAAACGTCGTGTGCTCGGCGGTCTCGAAATTTGCCGCATACTTCCGAAAAGCCGCCCGTGGGCGCTGTGCTCACGGGCGGCTTTTGCTCGACTTGCGCCACAAAGGCGCTTGTTTTGTCCAATAGCTAGGTGCTACTTGACCTCGATGAGCTCGTACTTGCTCGTGCCCAGGCCGATCTTCTCGGCATGCGCGATGCACGCGCGCCAGTCGGTGTCGGGATGCGTGATGCAGAAGGGGTCGCGCGCCTGCTCGCCCTCCAAATGCTCGTGGTTATGCTCCATCTTGGCCGCGCTGTCGGTAAGCTCGGTGTTAGGCAGCGGCTCGGATGCCATGACGGCATCGGCGCAGGCCTGGTCGATGGCGACCGGGTCGAAGCTCGCGAACATGCCGATGTCGTTGACGATGGGCGTGTCATTCTCGGGATGGCAGTCGCAGTTGGGGCTGATGTCCATGGCGAGCGAGATGTGGAAGCTCGGGCGGCCGTCGACGATGGCCTTCGTATACTCGGCGATCTTGTAGTTGAGTACGTCGGCCGCGGCATCATAGTCGGGCTTGATGCAGTCCTGGTTACACGCCGCAATGCAGCGTCCGCAGCCCACGCAGCGATCGTGGTCGATGGCAGCCACGTGAACCGTGCGGGTGCTGCCGTTGGCAAGCTCGCGCTCACGCGTACCGTCAAACGTGATGGCGCTGTGCGCGCAAATCTTCTCGCAGGCACGGCAACCTACGCAGTTGGTGGTATCGACGCTCGGCTTGCCGGCGGCATGCTGCTCCATCTTGCCGGCACGGCTGCCACCTCCCATGCCCAGGTTCTTCATGGCGCCGCCAAAACCGGCCTGCTCATGACCCTTAAAGTGCGTGAGGCTGATCACGATGTCGGCATCCATGAGTGCCTGGCCGATCTTTGCCTCGCGCACGTACTCACCGCCCTCGACCGGGACGAGCGCCTCGTCGGTACCCTTGAGGCCGTCAGCGATGATGATCTGGCAACCCGTGGCATACGGGGTAAAACCGTTCTGGTAGGCGGTATCGATGTGCTCGAGCGCGTTTTTGCGGCTACCGACATAGAGCGTGTTGCAATCGGTGAGGAAGGGCTTGCCGCCCAGCTCCTTCACGACATCCGCAACGGCGCGGGCATAGTTGGGGCGCAAAAAGCTCAGGTTGCCCAGCTCGCCAAAGTGAATCTTGATGGCGACGAACTTGTTCTCAAAGTCGACCTGCTCAATGCCGGCGCGACGGATGAGGCGCTTAAGCTTGTCGAGCTGGCTCTCGCGAGCATGCGTGCGCAGGTTGGTGAAGTACACCTTTGCTGGTGCGACGGGTGCAGTTGCGGTCATAGATATTTCCCCTCGGTCTATATGGCGTTACAGACATAGAGGATGGTACCCGTTAAAGCGGGGTTGAAGTCAAGCGCCGCACCTGGCCACTCATTGGGGACAGACTTAAATGAGTGCCGCCAGGGACAGCCCTTGTCAGCCCGGCCGGCGAGCCGGCGATCCGGCAAAGACAGTCCCCGATGACTAGTCGTTTAAGAACGTCCCCAATGGCTACTCTTGCACCTTGAGGGCTTCGGCCAGGCTGACGCGCTTGATCGAGCGCATGTGCAGCAGCGCCACGACCAGGTACGTTGCAAAGCCGATCCCTGCGCACGCCGCCATGGACCAGCTTGGCACATAAATCTCGATATTGCCGTTATAGGCGAGCAACATGGAGCGGAAAATAGCCGTGAGCGAGCAGATAATCAACGGCAGGCTCAGCACGAGCGACGCCGCCACGCACAGCGTGATCGAGCGGATGTACAGATGCGAGATCTCGCTATCGCGATAGCCAAAGACTTTCATGTAGCTGATTGATCGGGCGCTATGGTCGATAACGGCCTTGGTTAGCAGGTACATAAACAGCAGGAAGATAAACACCGCAAGCCCGATCATCATGCCGATCATTTTGCTCATCATGCCGATGAACTGGTCACCCACGGCGCGCATGTCGTCGGGCGTGGTGTCGCCGGCAAAGTAGCGCGCATCGAGGTCGAGCTTCTCGTCGCTCACATAGCCGTTAAAGTAGGCGGCGTCGTTGTCGAACAGCTCGTTAAAGTCGTCGATACTCAAATAGATATTCATGTCCGACTTGGAGCCCCAGGCACAGTCCTTGCCCGCGTACTCAAGGGAATAATGCTCGCCCTCGTACTTGTCGCTGAGCGTAACCTTCTGGCCCTCGCTCCAGCCAAACTTATCGAGCAGGCCGCCGCCAAAGACGACGCGCCCGTCGCCGACGTCCAGCCCTTTCCAATAGCGCGAATCGGGCGAGATGCCGTAGACGGAGATCGTCTCCTGCCCATTTCCGTCACCGCGGTCGTATTGCAGCTGGTAAACGGCATATTTCTCGGCCTGCGCGATTGCGCCCGCACCGTTGTCGGTCGTGTTGACCGGGTGAATGTCGTCGTTGTCGGTGTCGATCTTAGAGGCCTTTTCTATCAGATCGATGGCTTCGTCGCGGTTGCAGCCGAGGGCATCGGCAAGATCGTCAAGGCGCGCATAGAGCGCATCCTTCTTGTCCTGGACGTTTGCAAGCGCGTCCTGCGCTCCGGCCAGGCTCTCGGCAGACGGAGAGTTGGTCGCGGCATCGGCTGCCGCCTGCGCCGCATCGGCCGCGTCGTCAAGCTCGTCATCGGCATCTTGGGCGGCAGAAAGCAGCGCGCCGTCAACCGACTGCAAGCGCTCGAGTGCCGACCACTGCTCGCGCTCCTCGGCAGTGCCCTCGAGCTCCAGCGGCGCCTTGAGCGTGTACTGGTGCTCGGCGACCAGGCACGTCTCGAGGTTGTCCGCATAGTGCGTCATCGTGGGCAGAATCGCCAGGCCAAAGAGCAGTAGCAGCGAGGCAAACGCGATGCCCACGAAGAGCGTGGCGAAGTTGCCCAGGTTGCGCAGGAAGACGCGCAGGCGGAAGCGGGAAACAAAGCCCATGCGCTCCAGCAGCTGCAGGCCGCGCTTGGTGCCCGACTTGCCGCTCGCCTCGTGACGGAGGAATTGCAGCGGAGTCTTGCCCATCTTGCGCAGCAGGCCCACCAGCGTAATGAGGATGAGGGCAGCGGCGGGAACCACGGCGCACTTCACAAAGATTTCCCAGCTCCAGTACACCTGGAAGGGCGGCAGGCTATACGAGCCGTAATAGAGGCCGCGCATGGGCTCGGTAAAGAACGCAACGCCGAGCGCAGTGCCCAAAAGTGCCGCGAGCACGCCTGCGATGGCGGGAAGCGCAAGGTAGTGCAGCACGATCTCGCGACGGCGATAGCCGCTGGCGAGCAGCGTGCCGATGATGGCGCTCTCCTCCTCGATGGTGGCGTCGGTAAGGACCACAAAGACAAACGCCATGATCACGATGATGATGTCGAGCAGCGTCGTCCACATCATGGAGTCGCCGTCCACGTCATCGCGCGCATAGCCAATACCTTGGTTGGAATCGGCGTCGATCAGATTGTCCACGCGCGCATCGGCATCGGTCAGCGCCTCGACCATATCCTGCTCGGCATCGATGCGGTCCGCGGTGGGGAGGTCGCGATCGGCAAAGGTGAAGGAGTAGGTGTAGGTAGGCGCGCCACCGGCATCCTCGAGCGCGGCAAGGCCGGCGTCGGTGACCTCGGCGACGCCATACGTGATGGTGTTCACCGTAAAGTCCGAATTGTCGAGGAACAACGCCTGGCTATCGGGCTGCGTCATGATGCCGCAGATGGTGTAGGTGCGGCCCTCAAGCTCGACCTCATCGCCCACGGCGAGGTCGTTGTTGGTGGCGAAGACACGGTCGATTGCCACCTCATCGTCCGCCTTGGGCTGCCTGCCCTCACAGTAGGACGCAATATCGACCTTGGTGCGATGCGCGTAGGTGCGCAGGGTGCGCTTGGTGCCGTCGTCGCCAGTCGCCTTTTTGATGATGGCGTCGATAGAGAAGTTCTTGTAGAGCGTAACGCCGCCGACGTCCTTTGCCGCATCCTCAGCAGCCTTGAGCTGGTCTTTGGTGGCCTCGAAGGAGGTGGTCACGCGGCCGTCCTCGATTGTGTACGCATCGCGCATGTCGTCGATAAGGCAACCGATGGAATGCGCCGCGAGCAAAAAGCCCGACGTGAGGGCGATGCTTCCGCACATAAGCAAAAAGATGCCCAGGTACTTGCCGATATTGCGGCGCAGCTCGCGCGGGAGACGTTTTGCGAGAGGTGTCATGGCGCCGCCTACCAATCGAGCTCGGCGGCCGCGACGGGCGACTCGTTGAGCTCGTCCTCGACGATGCGCCCGTCGCGCAGGCGCAGCACGCGATTTGCCATGCGCGCGATGGCGGCATTGTGGGTGACAATGATGATGGTGCAGCCGTAGGTGCGGTTGACGTCCTCCATGAGCTGCAAGATTTCCTTGGACGTCTTGTAGTCAAGCGCGCCCGTGGGCTCGTCGCACAGCAGCAGGCCCGGGTTTTTGACGAGTGCGCGGCCGATGGCGCAGCGCTGCTGCTGGCCGCCCGAGACCTGGCGCGGGAACTTGTTGCGGTGTTCGTAGAGGCCCAGCGAACGCAGCAGGTCGTCGACATTGAGCGGGTTTTTGGACAGGTGCGCCGTGACCTCGACGTTCTCCTTGATGGTAAGGTCGGGCACCAGGTTGTAGAACTGGAAGACAAAACCCAGCTCTCGGCGGCGATACTCGCCCAGATCGGTAGGTTTGAGCACCGTGAGGTCGCAGCCGTCCACCATGATGGAGCCGCCGTCGGCATCCTCCAGGCCGCCGATCAGATTGAGAAAGGTCGACTTGCCCGAACCCGAGGGCCCCAGCATGACGCAGATCTCGCCGCGGTTGATGGACGTGTCGATACCGTCGAGCACCGTCAGGCGCGCATCGCCGTCGCCGTAGTGTTTCTTGAGCCCTTTGACCTGGACGTAGGCTTTCTGCGCTGCCATGTCATCCCCCATTGTTAGCCTTCTACTACTTTTCTAGGGTAATAGTAAACCCAGGTGAACTATTTTTAAGCGACAGGCGCAAACTTTTTTCCAGCCTACTCATTGGGGACAGACTTAAATGACTGAAACCACTCATTTAAGTCTGTCCCCAATGAGTGCCGCTAGGGACGCTCTTTCGCCACCCGGCAGATAGGGACAGCCCTTGCCAGCCCGACCGGCGAGCCGGCGAATCGGCAAAGACTGTCCTCAGCGACCAGTCGTTTAAGAACGTCCCCAATGACTAGGCGGCTAGGCGTGGGATTTGGCGTGTGCGAGAGCCAGGCCTACGGCGGCGATGGCAGCGGCAAAGAGCACCGTGACGCCCAGGTCGCAGGCGATGTCGCCCAGCACGGTAGACGTCAAATCAGAGGCAAGCGCCTTGCCGATCGCGTCGTTCACCCAAAACGTCGGCACAAAGTGCGCCACCGTCTGCACGGCCGAACCCATCAGCGACAGCGGCATCCAGGCGCCGCCCAAAAACGTCATGAGCATTCCGAGTAAGTTACCCACACCGTTGAGCAACTCCTCGCGCGCGCCCAAGCTCGACAGCGTAAAGCCAACGGCCAGCGGCGTGCACGCCAGGGCAAACGTCGCCGCCAGCGCCAGACACACACGACCCACGCCGACCTCGGCAACCGCGCCGGCAAAGCCCACGACA
>URKH01000009.1 GCA_900548255.1 uncultured Collinsella sp.
TTACAGCGAAAAACCGTACCAAAAACTGCCCGGTACATATCAATGTACACGGCGGCGGATTTGTACGCCCGCATGTACTGAGAGATGAGATCTACTCTGCAAAGGTGGCAGATGCGATCCAGGGAATCAGGCCCTGCCACAGGCCGGCATCGAAAGCGCCGGGGCTTATCAGGTCGTTAGCGACTAGCGCCGCAAAGGCGGCGGGCGGAATATAGCCCAAGGCCTCGGTAACGCGGGGTGAAAGCGTTCTCCCGCGCAAGGCAAACGCCGGAGCAATGCGGAAAAACGCGATGGCCGCCCACGACGAGAGCCACAGGACCAAAAACTCGTTAACGGGCATCGCGAGCACCCCTTCCTTCGGCAAGGGCATCGCACGCGAGCGCCGCGGCAACGCCGGCGAGCACGCTTACCGGCACGACGACATTCGTCCACCCCAAGAACTTGCATACGGCGACGGACACCGCAGCCAAAACGGCAGCTACGGCATTGCCACGCGACAGTCGCTGCGAAAAGAGCAGACAGATAAAGAGCGATGTGCAGACAAAACCTGCAAGAGCGGTGGGGACATCGACAACGGCACCGACAACGGCGCCCGTTGTGCACGAAACGCCCCATGTTGCGACGAGGATCACGTTGAGCGCAAAGGACTCGCGCGGACCCCAATCCTGCCCTTCAATCAACTTGGCAAGCGAGATGCCATATGCCTCCTCGGTGAGCGTCGCGGCAACGGCCAGCGTCTGACGCTTCGAGGCACCCGCCAGATGCGGTGCGATCGATGCCGAGTAAAGTGCAAAGCGCGAGGAGATTGCGGCGACGCTGGCGACAATCGATGCCGCAGGCACGCCCGCCAGCCACAGGTTGCAGACCATAAACTGTCCGCAGCCCGTCACAAACGTGCTGCTCAGGGCAAAAACCATCCATGGTTCCATCCCCGTCTGCCCCATGATCATTCCGCACGGCGCGCCTATTGCAACATAGGTAAGCATCACCGGCCAGACGGTTCTAACGATTTTGAGCACCATACGCTTCTCATCCTGACAAGGTCTCCGAGCCGCATGTAGCGATACGGCAGAATCATCATCCGACAGCAACCGAGTTCACCTACAATTGCCACCGGATCGAAAGACACAACTTTTTAGGAAGTCATTATGACAGCTATCGATCGAGACCGGGCGCGCGCGGCCTTCAAAAGCTACACCGATGCCTACGACGCCACCAACCCACGCATCGCGCTCAAAATCGAGCATACGTACCACGTGGCCGAGGCATGCGATGCCGTAGCGCGCGAGCAGGGCTGGTCGTCAGAAGATATTGACCTGGCATGGCTTTGCGGCCTGCTACACGATATGGGCCGCTTTGAGCAGCTGCGACGCTGGGACACCTTTAAGGACGCCGAGAGCATGAGCCATGCGGCGCTGGGCATCGAGGTCCTCTTTGGCGAGAATCCCGCCGATGCACCCGCCACGACAAACATCCGTGACTTTATCGAAACCGGTGCGCATGACGAGCTCATCCGAGCGAGCATCGCCTATCACAGCGACTTTCGCCTGCCGGCACAACTCGACGAGCGTACACGGTGCTTCTGCGATATCGTGCGCGATGGTGACAAGATCGACATTATGCGCACCATCGCCGACAGCACCGTCGACACTATCCTCAAGGTGGACGAGAAGACGTTTCTCGGCAGCCGTTTCTCGTCGCCGACACTTGCCGCCTTTGACGAGCACCGCTGCGTCGCACGCGATGAGCGCGATGAGCCCGCCGACTTCTTGGTGGGGCTTATCTGCTTTATGTTTGAGCTCGTCTATCCAGCAAGCCGCGCGCTGGCGCGCGAACAGGGCGATATCTACCGCCTGCTCGACGCACCCTTTGGCATTACGCGCCCCTTTACCAATCCCACCACGCAAGCGACCTGGGAGTGCCTAAAGGACGAGATGCGCGACTGGCTGGCGCGCGCCTAGCGCTCAAGCTGGGCCAGCAGCTCCTCGACGACCTCGACGGCGTCCCCAACAACCTTGTACTGGGCAGCACCGAAAATGGGGGCATCCGGGTCCTCGTTGATGGCGATAATGCACTCCGCCCCACCGATGCCGGCAAGATGCTGAATGGCGCCCGAAACACCGATACTCACGAGAAGCTTGGGCGAAACCGATACGCCCGTCTGGCCAATCTGATGGCGATACTCCAACCAGCCGGCCTCCACGACAGGTCGCGTGCAGCCAAGCTCGGCTCCCAGAGCCTCGGCGAGCCTTCGCATCAACGGCAGGTTTTTCTTGGAACCAATGCCGCGACCCACCACGACCAGGCACTCGGCATTGGCGATCGAGGGCTGCTGTCCCCACTCCTCGGCGGGAATCGAGATCTCGACACGAGCCTTAGCATCATCCGCAAGCGATATCTGGGTGATCGTGCCAGAGCGGCCGTAGTCGAAGTCGGGAGCCTTAAAGATACCGGGGCGCACCGTTGCCATCTGCGGACGGTGGTTGGGGCAAATGATGGTGGCCATCAGGTTGCCGCCAAACGCCGGACGCGTCTGTTGCAGCAGTCCCGTCTCTGCATCCATCGAAAGTACGGTGCAGTCAGCCGTAAGGCCCGTCTGCAAACGCACGGCAACGCCGGGTGCCAGTTCGCGACCAAAAGCGGTCGCACCGTATAGGATGGCCTCGGGTTTGCGTTCGGCTACCAAATCGCAGATCAAGCGGGCGTAGACCTCCGCATCGTTTTGGCGCAGGCGCTCGTCGCGACAGGCCAGGACTTCGTCGGCGCCCGCGCAAACCAGATGCTCCAGGTCACCGAGAGAACCCTCGGGGCCCATACCGACCAGCGCCACCAAACGGCAGCCACGAGCATCGGCAAGCTCGCGGCCCTTGCCCATGAGCTCATAGGCAACGGGATTCACCGTATCGTGCTCGTCGGTCTGCGCGAATACCCAAATGTCTCGGTACGCATCGAGGCCAACCGCACCAGCGGCCTCATCACGCTCGATCGAGATAGCGTTGACAGGGCAGGCGTCGACGCACCCACCGCATAGGATGCAGCCGTCGGTTACGCGGGCGCATCGGCTTGATCGCTCGCCTTCCACTACGATGCCGCCCGAGGCACAGGCGCGAACGCAGCGACCGCAACCGATGCAGGCTTCGCTATCGATATTCAATCCGCTCATCTATGCCATCCCCTCGATAATCTTGGCGAGCTTTTCCGCCTGCTCGGATGCCGTGCCCTCAACGGTCTCGCACGTTTGATCACGGTCGGGCACAAACGAGCGCACGACCTGCGTCGGCGATCCGGCAAGACCGCAACGCGAGGGGTCGGCGTTCACGTCGGCAGCGCTGACCACGCGCACGTCCGCATCCTCGGATGCGCGGATACCGGCAATACTCGGCATACGCAGCTGGCCAATCTCCTTGGCGGTCGTCATCGCACACGGCATCTCAAGATAGACCGTCTCCTCGCCGGCATCGCAGCCGTGAACAAGCGCCAGTGAACCACAGGTCGTAAAGCCCGCGCTCTGCACGCAGCTCACGTCGGTCACACAGGGAATCTCAAAAGCACCGGCCAGCTCGGGGCCGATCTGGGCCGTATCGCCGTCCACTGCCATCTTGCCGCAGATGAGCAGGTCGAAGTCCTCGTCGAGAGCCTCGATGCCGCATTTGAGGGCATAGGTGGTGGCTAGGGTATCGGCACCTGCAAAGGCGCGATCGGTCAGCAGCAGCGCGTCGTCGACACCTCGAGCGATGCAGTCGCGCAGCAGCGACTCGGTCGCGTGGATGCCCATCGACACCACCGTTACGCGCACGTCCATGCCAAAGCCGATAAAGTCGTCTTTCAGCGCCAGCGCGCATTCCAAAGCGCTCGCATCAAAGGGATTAATGACCGCCTGCTTGCCATCGCGCACGATGGTATTGGTCTTGGGGTCCATCTTGACCTCGGTGCTGCCCGGCACGGCCTTGACGCACACCACCATATGGAAATCGCTCATCTTCACGCGCCCCCTTTCTGGACGAGCTCATCCAAGAGCTTCTCCGAAAACAGGTTGCCGCGACCCAGCTGCCCGTCGGGATCGAGCTGGAGCTTGAGCCGCGCCGACTCGACCATAGCCTCGTGACCGTACATCGTCTCCAAAAAGCCCGCCTTGATCTTACCGACGCCATGCTCGGCAGAAACGGCACCGCCCATGGCCGTGACCTCGGAAGCCCACTGGGCAAAGAGTTCTCCGCCGCGGCGGTAATCCTGCGCATCGCGCGGCAGAATGTTCACATGCAGATGGTTGTTACCGATGTGCCCCCAGGCGGCAGATTCAAGCCCACTTTCGGACAACGTACGGCGATAAAGGGCGATGACATCGGCCAAGCGTGCGTTGGGCACCGACATGTCCGACCCCAGTTTGGTGATGGTAGGATCCGTGCGGCGACGCTCGTCGATGAGCATGTTGACGCTCTCGGGCACCGCATGGCGGAAGAATCGTTGACACTCGCGATCGACCTCGGTGCGCGCAACCCAGGTCGCGTCGTCGTGGCCGCCCGCAAGCTCCAAAACCCATCCCAGGTGGTACAGCTCCTCAGTCGCCTGGGCTTCGTCGTCGCAGTCGAGCTCCACGTAGACACAGACCTTGGCCTCTTTGTCGAGCGCCGGCAGCGAGGCAAACGCCGTCGACTGCTCGCGCTGGCGACGTAGAATATCCAGGGCGCCAGCGTCGAAGTACTCGATGGCAGCCGCATGGGACAGGACGGGACGCACGGAATCGGTAAAGGACACGGCCTTGTCTTCGCTATCGAAAAAGCAGCTCACACCCCAAACGACCGCAGGCGCCGCCTGCAGGGCGATCTCGAGCTCGGTGATAACGCCGAGCGTGCCGCAAGCACCGATAAAGAGGTCGATGGCGTCCATTTCGTCCGCAACGAAATAACCTGAGGCATTTTTTGTCTTGGGCATGGTATATCCGGGAAGATCGAGCTCGAGCGTACGGCCCGCTGCCGTCACGAGCGACAGGTGGCGGCCCTGGGCAAAAGCCTCGCCGCGCTGAAGCTCAAGCAAATCGCCATCAGCCAGCGCGACGTGGAGTCCCGTGATATGTGGGCGCATGGGGCCGTAGGCGTAGCTGCGGGCGCCGGAGGCGTTACATGCCGCCATGCCGCCCAGACAGGCAGACGTCTCGGTGGGATCGGTGGGAAAGAACTGCTCGGGGGCCTCTTGGAATTCCTCGTAGACCTCAAGCGATGCATGGTCCCAACCAGCAGTCGGCAGCACCTTCTTACTCAGCTGCTTGCGCAGCTCCGAGAGCACAACGCCCGGCTCCACGCGCAGCAGAAATTGGCCTTGTTCATCGCGGCGAAGGCCCAAGTAGCGATTCATACGGGAAGTATTGAGGATATGCCCGCCGTGGGGCACGGCACCGGCGGCAAGGCCGGTTCGGGCGCCCTGAACCGTTACCGGGACACGCTCGGCATGGAGCTTTTCCAAAATGGCACGGACCTCGTCTTCCGTTGTCGGAAACGAGATGCTCGAGGCCTCGCCCGATGCGCGAGACTCGTCGCGACCATACTCTTCGAACTCGTCGGTGAAGGGTTTGATGGTTGCAGACACGCGAACTCCCCCTTTAGCTAACTACAGTATTTGCAGGGAGATGTTACCGCATCGTTTCGTCGACGTGTTCGAGACCGTCTCCATAATTGGCGATTTTTACGTTCGTGCAATTCGGCGAGCGGCTTGATTTCCTCGGCAGACGATGCTTTTGACACATATGGCCCCGCCGTCGCCGACCGCGCGATTGTCGCTTGAAAAAAGTTGGAGTATTTTTTGCCGCCTTTTACCTGCGGAGACACCAATCCGTCAAGCATTTGGTCAGCAATTGGTCAAGTAGTGGCTGATACCGTCGGCATCGACAGCCAAAACCGACAGAAGTTTTGGCCCCAGAAGCAGGGAGGTTCCCATGGCATATTACTGGCCCCAGTACGGCATCGCCATCGAAGTCGACGACGATCCCCATCTCCTGCCTTTCGACGAAGAGGCATTCCCCGATACGACGGTCTACCACGTTACCACCGATGTGATCTGCGACCCCGAGTCGTTCTCGGCGCTCGCCCACCGCATCGCGCATATCCACGACATCGAGCTCCCTCCCGACTTCGACGAGCTTGTCTACTCACGCCGCCTGATGCTTCACATGCTCTTTGGAGCGAACCCGTCCACCTTTGCGCGCATCTATACCGCCAAGGATGCCGCATGAGCGCGAAGAAGCCACCCCACTTTGCAGGCCTGGGTCGTCGCAAGAAGCTCATCCTTGCCTGTTTGGCCATCGTCTGTGCCCTTGTCGCCGTAGGACTATACGCTTGGCAGTCGCAGCCCGTACCCGAGGCGGGCGCTTCGGTTACGACGGCCGAGGGCAAAACGCGTCAGGAAATCCAAGATGAGCTCAACGCCATCGTCCGCGACAACATGATGACGATTTCGGTCGCACCGGTCGCTCAGCTGCAGGAGGACGGCAAGCTGCGCGTCAACGTGCAAAACGTCCAAGACAATAAATTTCCCCAGCGATTCCGCGTCATCCAAAACGACGAGACCATGTACGAATCCGGTGTGGTCGAGACCGGCAAGACAATCGAAACGTGCCCCGCCGGCGACATCAAAGAAGGCGAGGCGTACATCGAGATCCAGGCACTCGATGCCAAGACCCTCGACAGCCACGGCAATCCGACACGTGTCAAGGTGCGGGTTGAGCAAGCCGAGAACTAGCTTTTCCGGCCGACGCGGCACCGCACGCAATTCACCAGCATTCGTCCAATCATCGCGGGGACGGCCCGCGGCGAATAGAAAGGAACGACCATGGACATCACCAGGAACATGAACGGAGCCAGAGCGCTCGTCGTGGGCGCAGGGCTCGCGCTCGCGCTCGCAATGGGCGCCGCCCCGACGCCAGCTATGGCAGCCGGGCGCGTTGGAACCACGAAAGTAATGGTCAGGACCGAGATCGACAACGTTGAGTTCAAAGTTCCGACGGTTATTCCCTTCGTCGCCAAGGCCGACGGCACGCTTCAGGGCCCCTCAGAAGACGCGACCACCATCGACAATCATTCGGCCTACGGCATCCATGTCACCAACATGAAGATCGACGCCATGAACACCTGGACCATTGCTGCCGACGCCAAAGCCGGAACCGCACAGAACTCCATCGACTTTAAGGTCGGCCCCGACGGCGCACTCCAGAACGCCAGCGCCGCAACGCAGGGGACGGGCCTCGATCTTTCCAAGAATGCAGCCTTCGACATGGGCTACCAGGGCATTGCCGGCGGCAAGGACAAAATTAAGCTCAAGACAAGCGGAAACGTCGCCCGCGTCACGCGCGACATCTTCCGCGTAACCGGCGAAGGCGATCAGGTTGCAACGATCACCTGGACGGTCGAGCCCGGTGCGCACACGGCATAAGGCTGTCGCCCTGGCCGCCGCCGTCAGCATCCTAGCGTTTGGGCCAGCCATGGCCTTTGCCCAGCAAGAACAGGCGCAGGCCGCCACGCAAGTGACGGTCGACCTCTCGGAGCTCGACCGCGGCGACCGCGAGGAACCGTTGGCGCAGACAGGCGACAGACGATGGCTCTTGGCAGCAGGCGCCGCAGCAGCAGGCGCGGGGACCGCCGGCCTCGGTCTGCACATCAAACGCAGCCAGAAACAAAACACGGACAGGCCGCACTAAATTAGCTAAGGAGACCCCATGGCATCAAAGAACCTTTTGCCCGTCGTCGCACTCTGCGGCGCGCTCGCAACCGGAACGCCCGTCGCCGCTTGGGCGACTCCCGTCATGGCAGACTCCTTACCAGCAGCCCTAAGCTCCGCACCAAATCCGTCGAGTGCCATTGCGTGTAAGCGTTTTTCGATCGCACAAGCCGCAATCTCAACCTCGGGATGCCTTCGTCGTAATACGGACGGCTCGATAGTCGTGGATATCAATCGTTCGAACAAGGCAAACGGCTCCCAGGCGGGGTGCGCCGTCTGCATGTGGCGCTCGGTTGTGCTCGATGCGGATGGCGATCCATGCAATTTAGAGCTGCGCATCGACATCGCTTCGGTCGATGACTCGGCGAACGGAGCGAAGGTCGCCTTCGACGGTACGTTTTTCGAGAAAGGAGGCGGTATATGTCTGGGCTGCGCCGCCGCGAATGCAGACGATGCGCAGCCCACCCTCTCATTCACGGCATCGTTGCGACTGACCAAAGCCGGCACCGATGCCATCGCGGCGGGAGAAGCGTCCCTGCTGTTCTACGCCGTCAGCGCCAAAGACACAAACGCTCATTTCGAGAAGCCAGCCGGATCACTCAGTCTTACACGAGGGATAGAGGCAGGCCCTATTGAAATCGATGCCCACGCGCAAAGCAGGCAACGCATTCTTGCCGACCCGGCGCTTCTCGAAATGGAGTGGAACGGATCCGGAGCCATCGGAATTCTCCCCTCCGCGCTTGACGCCAAGACGCTCCCCTCAAACGACGAACCCATCAACGCAACCATACAAGAAGAGAGCGCGGATAAAGAAGCAGGTGCGGGCGACACGCCGTCGCCGACAAACAGCGCCCCAGCTTCTTTCGAAGCACCGAATGAGCCCGCTGCCGATCCAAACGATCCCGAGCTCGCGGACAGTCTGGGGCTTGCTGATCCTCAAGAGATCGATGAAGGTAACTGTTGCGTGCTTGCCGCACTCGACCACACAGAGGTCATCGACGCTGCGAACATCGAAGTTGCCGCCGCCAATCAGCCCGTCCGCAAGTCGGCTATCATCGCATTTCCCGAATCCATCGAAGTCGTCTTTTTGCCATCGGGCGAGGTCGTGGCCCCAACACTGCTCACCTTGTTGGGCGCCAAGAATACTCGAAACGAAATTAAAAAGGTCACGGTTGTCGACCCTGCAACCACCGCCAAGCTGCGTCTATACGCCGTTGCTCCAGACGGAGGCAAGACCTTGGAATTCGATGGTGACACACTCCTAGCCTGGCGACGTCTGGACATTATGCAAGACGTCTCGTATCAGATCGAACTCGAAGGGTTTGATCGTGCCCGCGATGCCAATATCATCGCCGCGGCTATTGAATCCCCGCAGCGGCTTATGACACTGCGCTTTGAATACTATCCCTATGTCCCGACAACCACCTGAGGCTTAAATGCTGCACATCATTCCTAACACCACTTATATAACGTATTAGATGAGTCGCGATGTGCCTCGCATTTCGTTCTGCTACGATTGCCACGTTGGCATCAATACAGGAGGGCTCATGCCGGGCTTGGGAACAATCATCAACGTTGTGCTTTTAGTTGCGGGCGGTCTTTTGGGATTAGCGGGCGGCCGCTTCATCACACCGCGCATCCAAGACACACTCATGAAAGCATCGGGGCTGTGCGTCCTGTTTATCGGCCTTGGCGGCACCATGCAAAAGATGCTCCTTATCGATGGGAAGGCGCTAGCGACCACCGGCACCACCATGCTCATCGTCTCATTTGCGCTCGGTTCGCTCATCGGCGAGGCCGTCAACTTGGAAGCCGCCATCGAGAACCTTGGCGAATGGCTCAAGCGCAAGACCGGCAGTGAGGGCGATAACGAGTTCACCAACGCTTTTGTCTCGACTTCACTCACCGTGTGTATCGGCGCCATGGCAATTGTGGGATCGATCCAGGACGGCCTGCTCGGCGACTGGTCAACGCTTGCCCTCAAGGGCGCACTGGACTGCATCATCGTCTGCACCATGACGGCGTCGCTCGGACGCGGCTGCATCTTCTCGGCCCTGCCCGTAGCCGTGTTCCAGGGGACGATCACGTTGTTTGCCGGCGCGCTCTCCCCCATCATGACCACAGCAGCCCTCAACAGCCTTTCGCTCGTAGGCTCCATGCTCATCTTCTGCGTCGGCGTCAACCTCATCCGTCCTCAGACCTTCCGCACGGCCAATATGCTCCCCTCCGTCGTCATCGCCGTCATCTACGCCCTCCTGTTCTAAATCTATCAACGCAGCGGTATCTCGAACACCTGTTTGATGCTGTGCTATGATATGAGGTCACCGTAGCTGCGTTCGAGAGGAGGAGCGGTGGCCGACCAGGACATCAAGATGCTCATCGAGCGCATTATGGCCGAGGCCCGGACCCATCAGTCTGCCCGCTTCTCACATGAAGTCTACGCAGACGAGCCGATTCTCAAAACCGGCCGACAGATGCAGAATTTCCTCCCCGACCAGTACCGTAAAATGCGCGAGATATCGCGCTGGCAGGATGACCCCAAGGGCGGTGCGGGCCGCTGGCTTTCGGAAGCCGAGCTTTTTTACCGCCAGGGCCTGCTGATGGCCGACTTTGAGGACGACTGTCCCTACAACGGCACCTTTAAGTCGTACTTTCCCACCTACAACGCCATGAGCGACCGGCAGCTGCGCGGCTACTTTACCTGGCGTGCCCAAGTGCGCCGCGGAACCGTCGAGGAAACGTCTACGTCCTTTGCCTTTCTGTATCTCTATGAGCTGATTTGCGGCATTGGCGTAGATGACCCGCTCGACGGTTTTAACAAGATCAAGGCCTTTTGGGATGTCTATCGCGCCTTCGAGCCCGGCATTGATCGGTTTGCACGCGTGTGGTTGCAGGATTACGCCGTATTCCATGGGCTCGACCCCAAGCTGCTCCGCGACTCTAAAACCGTCATGTTCGATAACGCCCTTATCGAGCTGCGGCGCGCGGCACGAGACCTTGTACCGGCACCGGCACTGTCCGACCAGACCCCCAAACGTCGCAAAACCTCCGAGCCCACGCTCCCCCTTCCGCCCGATGAGGTGCGCGAGGAGCGACTCATGGCCGCCATCAACGCCCTCTCCACGTACAACCTAAGTAACTCGCGGCTCGACCGCAGCCACCACCGCGATCTGCGCCACGTGGCATGCGCCGTGTATGTCCGCATGGCGCGCTACTATGACACGCACCGAAAGACCGGCATCGTAGCGAGCTTGTTTGGGGAGGAGACGGCCATGCCCTACACCATGTTTGCCTCGGCCGTATTCTTTGCGCCCGAGCGCCACGAGGACTGCGAATACCGCCTGGATCCCATCCACATCTACCGTTGCCAAAACGGCTTTTGGGAATGTATGCGTATCCATGGTAGTAGGCAAAAGAGCAGCAAGCTCGGTGAAATGATGCGCGCCTGCGACCAACGCCTGCGCCTGGCGCTGGGCCCCGCCCATCCCCTTAAGGAAGAAAAGGTCCCCAAATATCTGGCCAAGATTATCGATGACGAGATCATGGCATGGCTTTCGTGGGACGCCGCACACCAGCCCGTCAAGATCGATATCGATCTGAGTCAGCTGGGGCACATTCGGAGCGCCGCTGCGCAAACGCGCGAAGCACTTTTAATCGACGAAGAGCGCGAGGACGGCGCACCTGTGGAAGCCGAGGCAGCGGACTCAGGGCAACCGGAAGCCGAGCCCGTAGCCGACGCGATTGTCGAGGCGGTCGCGGCACCCATTCGGCAGGACGAGACCGACGAGCCAACCATATCCACCGAACAGTTTGGTGTCGTGGCACCGCTTCTCGCGCCGACGCCCGCGTTCGCAGCTGTTGCGCCCGCTGACGCCACGAACGAACTCACGCCTGCCGCAGACGCCTATCTCCGCGCGCTGCTCGAGCACAACGCAGTACAGGCGGAATCGGCGGTAGTGCAATCGGGGCAGAGCGAGGACATGCTCGTCGACAGCATCAACGAGGCGCTCTTTGACCTGGTGGGCGACACCGTAATTGAATTTAGCGCGGCAGGGCCGCAGATTATCGAGGACTACGAAGCAGACGTGAGAGGATACCTAGACCATGAGTGATACCGCATCCGCAGCGCCCCGTGTACCCAAACGCGTCGCCGCCGTTATCCTTAACTCGCTCAAGGGCGGCGTGGTCCCGCGCATCGGCCTTCCCTATATCACCGTGGGTCGCGAGGTCGAGATTCGCGCCCTGCTCACCGATTTGAGTCTCATCGCCGATGGCGGCGCGAGCTTCCGCTTCTTAGTCGGTCGTTACGGCGCCGGCAAGAGCTTTTTGCTCCAGACCATCCGCACGCACGCCATGGGCGAGGGATTCGTCGTCGCTGATGCCGACCTGTCGCCCGAGCGCCGCCTGCAGGGCGGTCAGGGACAGGGCCTTGCCACCTACCGCGAGCTCATCCGCAATATATCGACCAAGACGCGCCCCGAGGGTGGTGCGCTCAACCTTATTTTGGATCGCTGGGTCGCCTCGTGTGCCGACGTCGACGAGTCGGTCGTCAATGCCCAACTGGCCCCGCTCGAGGAGATGGTCCACGGCTTCGACTTCACCCGCATGCTCCGCCGCTATCGCATGGCCGTATCCGAGGGCGATGAAGAGGCTATGAGCCGCGTGACCAAATGGATTCGCGGCGAGTACCGCACCAAGAGCGAGGCACGCGCTGAGCTGGGCTCCTCGACCATCATCAGCGATGACGACTGGTACGACTACGTTAAGCTCATTGCACGCTTTTTGGTCTGCAGCGGATACAAGGGCATGCTGGTGCTCATCGACGAACTCGTGAATCTGTACAAGATTCCCAACGCGATCACGCGCCAATACAACTACGAGAAGATCCTGACTATGTACAACGACACGCTCCAGGGCAAGGCGCAGTACCTGGGCATGATCATGGGCGGCACGCCAACCTCCATCGAAGACCGCCGCCGCGGCGTGTTCTCCTACGAAGCTCTGCGCAGCCGACTCGCTCAGGGTCGCTTTGCGCGAGATGATCTCAAAGACATGCTCGCGCCCATCATCCGCCTGCAGCCGCTCACCTACGAGGAGCTGCTGGTGCTCATCGAAAGGCTCATGCAGATCCATGCCGGCTACTTTGGCTGGACGCCCACGCTTACCGAGAACGACTTGGTGAACTTTCTCAAGATTGAGTTTGGCCGCGTGGGAGCCGATACGCACCTGACGCCCCGTGAGGTCATTCGTGACTTTATCGAGCTGCTCGATATCCTGTGTCAGAACCCCGATGCAAATGTGGCCGAGTTGCTGCAAAGCGTCGGCGGCGACGCGCTGGCGCCGGCAGCCGCAACAGGCGACGCCGGCACCGCAGGCGGCGACCGCAACTTCGCCGAATTCACCATCTAACCTGCCAAAAAGGGACAGGTTTATTTTGGCAGGTTTTATCTGGGCAAACGTCGAGGCAGTAATGCAGCAAGCCACTGCCCACCGCATTGAGAGATTCGTTTTTGAAAGGAGGCCCCGTGAACGCCTTTGACCGCTACGCCCCGTTTATCCAAGACTTCATCTACTCCCACGATTGGGAGAGTCTACGCTCCATCCAGGTTGCAGCAGCTGATGCCATCTTTAACACTCAGGACAATGTGCTCCTGACGGCATCCACGGCTTCCGGCAAAACCGAGGCAGCCTTCTTTCCCATCCTGACCGAGTTTTGGGAGAACCCGCCCGCGAGCGTTGGCGCCCTCTACATCGGCCCCCTCAAGGCACTCATCAATGATCAGTTCGTCCGCCTCAACGACCTGTGCGAAGAGGCCGATATCCCCGTCTGGCACTGGCATGGCGATGTTTCGCAGTCGCACAAGGCTAAGCTCATCAAAAAACCGAGCGGTATCTTGCAGATTACGCCTGAGTCGCTCGAGGCGCTCCTGATCCATAAGCACATGGCAATCCCTCGTATGTTCTGCGACCTGCGCTATGTGGTTATCGACGAGGTTCATTCGCTCATGCGCGGCGACCGCGGCGGTCAGACGCTCTGCCTTATCGAGCGCCTCTCGCGCATGGCGGGCGTGCAGCCCCGCCGCATCGGCCTTTCTGCCACCATCGGCGACCCCGAGCGCACGGGCGCCTTTCTCTCACAGGGAACAGGACGCGATTGCATCATCCCCCGCTTTGAGGAACCGCGCCGCGTGTGGCGCATCTCCATGGAGCACTTCTACAACTCGGGTCCCCAGGCACAGCAGTGGGGATTCGAGAGCACGGGTCCACAAGAAGCCGAGATGCTTGCTTGCGAGCGTATTGAGCCGGCGGCGCCCGCGGCGCTGCCGGCTGGCGCCCAAGACGTGCGCCACAGCGGACAGCTTACACAGGAGGAACGCCGTCAACGTCGTGAGCGGGCACGGGGCAAGGCCGCTCCCAAAGACCGTCGCACTTCCTCGGCCCCCGAGGGCGAAGTCGACATCCCACGAGCGACCGAGCAGGCGCTTCTCAACCCCACCGACACGGCGCCCGACAACGCCGACCCCGGTATGGGCTATATCTTTGAGCATACGCGCGGCCGCAAGTGCCTGGTCTTTGCCAACTCGCGTGAGGAGGCAGAGGCCGTGTGTTCCATGCTGCGCAGCTACTGCGAAAGTCGACACGAGCCCGACCGCTTTCTAATCCATCACGGCAACCTTTCGGCATCGCTGCGCGAGACGGCCGAGGAGCTCATGCGCGACGAGGAGCAGGCGCAGACAACCGTCACCACCTCTACGCTGGAGCTCGGTATCGATATCGGCCGCCTGGAGCGCGCGTTCCAGATCGATGCGCCGTTTACCGTCAGCTCCTTTTTGCAGCGAATGGGCCGCACGGGACGCCGCGACCTTCCGCCCGAGATGTGGTTTGTCATGCGCGAGGAAGAGCCCGAACCGCGCACGATGATGCCCGAAACCATTCCATGGAAGCTCCTGCAGGGTATCGCGCTCGTACAACTCTATCGCGAGGAAAAGTGGGTCGAGCCGCCCGAGCTCGATCGACTCCCCTACAGCCTGCTCTATCACCAGACTATGTCGACCCTCGCCAGCACCGGCGAGCTCACGCCGGCCGAACTTGCCCAGCGCGTGCTCACGCTCAGCTATTTCCATCGCATCTCGGCCGATGACTATCGCGTATTGCTTCGTCACCTCATTAAGATCGACCATATCCAGGTCACCGAGGGCGGCGGACTCATCGTGGGTCTCGCGGGAGAGCGCATCATTAACAACTTTAAGTTCTACGCCGTATTCCAGGAAAACGAGGAGTTCACCGTTCGTAGCGAGTCGGCCGAATTGGGCACGATCGTCAACCCGCCACCGCCCGGTGAGCGCATCGCCATCGCCGGACACTGCTGGATTGTCGAGGAAGTGGACTGGAAGCGCCATACCGTCTTTGCCACGCAGGTCAAGGGCCGTGTGCCGGCCTACTTTGGCGACTGCCCCGGTGATATCAACACACATGTACTCGAGCGCATGCGCAAGGCGCTCAACGAGCACGCGGCATATCCGTACCTTATGGGTAACGCGCGGGCCCGCTTGGCGCAGGCTCGCCATACGGCCGAGATTTCGGGCGCAGGGACCAAGCCACTCATCAACCTGGGCGGCGATACCTGGGTGCTCTTCCCCTGGTTGGGCAGCTACGCCTTTCTGGCGCTCGAACGTATGCTCAAGATTAAATGTGCCGCGGAGCTGGGCCTTCGCGGACTCGACCCATCGCGCCCGTACTTTATGCAGTTTAAGATGAAGGCTGACGAGGAGACGTTCTTTGAGGTGCTCGCCGCCGAGGCCGAGAAGGACTTCAATCCCATCGAGCTCGTCTATCCCGGCGAGGTGCCTTATTTTGATCGCTACGACGAGTACGTTCCCGAGGAGCTCGTGCGCAAAGGCTTTGCCGAAGGCGTGCTCGACATCGAAGGCATGAAGCAGCGCGTTCTCGGCTGGCGCGACCACGCCTAAGACCAGTCTTTTTGGGACGGGGAGACCTATTTGTCGTGAAGAACGGTGCCGATGAAGTCGGTGTCGAAGGGCACGGCTTCGGCAAAGGCGTAGTTGCCGTCGCTGGCGATGAGCAGGTAGTTCTCCTCGCCGCCGAACTCCGCATCGCCGCACGGGACCACCCAGGCATGGGCGAATACCTCGAGTGCCGTGGCAGCGCAGTCGCGCAGGAACGTCACGTCGCTCCCCTCGTTTGCGCTCACGATATTGGCGACGTAGACGCCCCCAACATTTAGGCTGCCCCGCACTAAACGCAACGCTTCAACGGTCGCCAGCTCGCGCACGGGCTCGGCACCGCCAAAGCAATCGCTCACGACCACGTCGTAGCGACGATGGCCCACGCTCGTCACACCCAGATACGAGCGAGCCTCAGCGGTTATCACCCGCAGGCGATCGCCCGCCGCGCGCTCCAGCTCGTCTAGGTAGAACCAGCGGCGCGCCAGGCGCGTAATCTCTCCGTCATACTCGATGACGTCCATGCGCAAGCCCTCGTGCGACATCAGGGCGAATTTAGGATAGGCAAACCCGCCGCCGCCCAGCATAAGCATACGGTCGATGCCGTGACCATAAGCGTCGCGCATCGCATCCTCGGACTCAAACACGTCGTCAAACGCACGATAGTACGCAAAGACGGGCTCGGCCCAACGCTCACCGACATAGCTCGCGCTTTGGTAGACGCCGCCTTGCACCAACACGCGAATCTCATCGCCGCACTCATCGTGCACGCGCTTCACACGCGCCAACCCATTGCGGGTTCGCGCAACTTGCAGACAGGCAGCACGAACAGCGACAGCGGCCGCACCAAGCGCCGCGGCCCCCAGAGCAACGCCGGCAACGACGCCGGCAGAAACACTTGGCTTGTTCATCTAGAGCTCCTTTTGCAGATAAAGGCCATGGTCATAAAATCCAAGATGGCGATAGTACTCGCGCGTACCAATCGCGCTGATCACGTTGATGCGCGCATAGCCGGCATCCCGGGCAATCTCGCACGCACGCTCTACGAGCAAACGCCCCAACCCGTGATGCTGCGCCGCCTGGCCCTGGTCACCCACGCGTGCCGCCATGCCATACACGTGCACCTCGCGAATCATCGCCTCGTCCGGCGTCGTCGGCAACTCGTCCGCATGCGCGGCAACAAACGAATGGTCGGGCAGCGACAACCGCAAAAAGCCCGCGATCTTGCCCTGCTGCGTCACCCACTGCAAAAAGCGCTCGTAAGTCACCGGTGTCTCGTACGTCACTTCCTCATCAAGAGATAGCTCGTCCAAGTCGGCACCCGCGGTACTGATCTCACGATAGCGAATCTCGCGCACCGTCGCGCCTTCCCCACGAGCCGCCAAGCGGTTCTCAACGAGCTGGCGCAGGTTGGGTTTCTTGTTGCCCACCATGATGTCGTCGGAGCTAAAGTCGCGGATCATGCGACTGATGCGGCAGAACGCCGGCGTCACCACGATGTCGTCGGCCAATACATCGAGCAGCTCTTCCTCGGTATAGGGACGCCACTCGCCGCGCTCATAGCAGCCCACCAGACGCGAGCCCTCGATGAGCGCGCACGGGTAGACCTTGACCTCGTCGGGCATAAAGGCCCCCTCGGTCATAAAGCACTCGTAGTCGCGCTTGTCCCCCTCGGGCGTGGCGCCCAGCAAGTTAAGCATAAAATGCGCGTGGATCTTAAAGCCAAACAGGCGCGCAAGCGAAAACGCCCGCTCGATCTGCGCCACCGAAATGCGACGCTCGTTGATATCGAGCAGGTGCTGGTCAAGGCTTTGGATGCCCATCTGAATCTTGGTGCAGCCCAGGCGACGAATGAGCGTGAGCGCCTGTGGCGTCACGGCATCGGGGCGCGTCTCGATAACGAGCCCCACCACGCGATGCTTCGCCGTCTCGTTGATGCGCTGCTGACGTTCAAGCTCCTCCATCGTGGTCGTCTGCCACTCGGCGACCTCGCCCCACGGCGTACCAGGGCCGTACAGACGACTCACCGCGCGGTTATAGCCGCCCACGGCAACATCCACACGCCCCTGCTCGTCGGCAACACCGCTCGCAAGCTCGGCCTCGTCGGTCGCAATACCGGCAGCCCGATAGCGCTCACGGCGCTCTGTTACCACCGGCGGCAGGGCATCGGCGGGAGCGTCATCGAGTAGACGCCCCGCCTCGGCACGGCTGATGCCCGGACGCGCCAACATGGGGTTGGCAGCCACGCCGGCGACGGCATCGTCATTGAGCGCACGGAAAAGCTCTGACATAAACCATGTCTGATACCCTTGCGGATAGTCGCTCCAGGTGCCACCGAGCACAATGAGCTCTATCTTGTCGGTCGCATGCCCCATCTGCGAAAGCGCCGTCAAACGGGCACTCACCTGCAGATACGGGTCAAAGCAATTTTGCTCCGCACGGGCGCATGCCGGCTCGGCGTGCAGATAGCTCTTGGGCATGCGCAGGTCGTTGGGGCAAAACAGGCAATCGCCCGAGCACGGCCAGGGCTTGGTGATGACGGTAATGGTCGCCACGCCCGAAGCCGTGCGGCGCGGCTTCATACGCAGCACCTGCAGCAGTTGACGTTCCAGATCGGAATCGACATTCCACGCAGCCCACCGAGCCGGCTCCTCACGTTTAACCCGCTGGTAAAACGGCAGCAGGCGGCGCTTGGCCAAATCGCGTTTGTCGGCACCCTCGCGGCGCGCCTCGGCATGTATCAATTTGACGAGCGCTTTGTCGTCCACGATCTCGCCGCGACGCAGAGCCTCAAGTATGTTCAAGATAATCTGTTCCATGCCCCCATTGTAAAGGCAAAGGCGCCGAAGCCCGTCACGGCTCCGGCGCCTCCATCAAACAGCGCGTCTATGGTTTATAAGTCTTCAATAACCACCCGTCACTCTGAATCAAACGACATGTCGCCCGAACCGACCTCAAAACGATACGTAGCAGACTTATCGCCGTTATCGAATTCAAGATTCAAAATGGTCTCGCCGTCGTAGCCAAGCGGAAGGAAATCGCTCTCGAAGTCGCCGCTGCCCAAGGTGAGGCTCGCCTTAAAGCCCGTCGAGTTCGGAACCGTCATCTCCACATCGCCCGAGCCCACACTCACGTCCATCGACTTCGCGGGGGCCTGGTAGAGCTCGAACGTCACATCGCCCGAACCGACCTCGGCATTCAGGGTATCGGTCACGGTGCCCGTAAACTCAACGTCTCCAGAGTCCAACGTCAAATCAAAGTCGTGGCACGCAATGTCCGCGACCGTCAGGTCTCCCAACCCCACGTTTGCCGTAATGCCCATCATGTTATCGGCAAGCTCACGCGGCAGTTCAATGGTGACCTTACGGTCATGGGCGCGCTCGTCATCGCAGTCGAACTGGCTAATCTTGAGTGTAGAGCCCTCGATCTTAACCAGATTCTGAGTGGCAGCATCGGTAGCAGACGCCCCCTTTGCAACGCGCCCGCTTTCGATGACACGTACCGGTCCGCCAGAGACACGTTTAACCTCGACCGTCCCCGACGTCACATCCAAGTCGAGCGATTGGAACGCGTCTTCGTCAAAAGTCGTGCTCGAAAGCTGCTGAGGCCGAGCGGAATAGTTACCGCCATCCAAAAGATCGTCCTCGTCAACCGCATCGTCCATACCAGAGAAGCCGGATACAACATCGTCGAGATCCCACGGACCATCAAAATGAATCAATGTCCGCGAAATGCCAAAGACAAGCCCGATGATGAGCACGAACGCTCCGATGCCAACGCCCAAGCGCACCTTGGATTCATGCGAAAGCTTCATCATTCATCACTCTCTTTGGCAATCGGCTCAGCGGTAGTCGCGGTAGCCACGTCAGCATCAGATTCCGCAGAAGTATCCTTCCCCTGGGCCTTGACCGCCACCGACGCCGAACCAACCTGAATATCCCCGCGCGCCCAATCGCCATCGAGCGCACGCGCCACCCAGTGATAGATGGGAATCGTAAAGAAGATCAGTGCGGCAAAGGGGCCGGCACCAAACAGGAACATCAGCAAAAAGAACAGCAGCCAGCACACGGCCCAATACGGGAACGACTGGAACGGGCCCTTCACCGGAGTCGAGCCAACTGCGCTGCCACTCGTCGCCTGCGCCGTAGCGGCATTGGCGGCCTGCGCACTCCAGCTTGCCGCTTGCGCCGCCTTGGCGGCGGCGTCACTCGCCTGTGTTGCCGCCTCGGTAGCGCGCGCCGCCGCCTCATGGGTGCGAGCACGCTCTGCTGCCTCGGCCTCGCGCTGACGAGCGCGGTCCTCGTTCTCAAACTCGATATCGTCCTCGATCTCATCGCTCGGATTGAGCAGCTCGTCCAAGCTCACGCCATAGAGCTTGGCGAGCGAGATCAGGTTCTCGGTATCGGGCGAGCTCTCCGCGCGCTCCCATTTACTGACTGCTTGGCGCGACAGTCCCAGCTTTCGTGCCAGCCCTTCTTGGCTAAAGCCTTTGCTTCGGCGAAGGTCGGCGAGCCGCTGCGCAGTTTCTACATTCATGGTTCCTCCTATGTGATGCCAGCCGTGCCGCCGGACCGTTTTTGTTCTTAAGGCGCCTTGCACAGTTAAAAATCTATCCGCCACCGCCAAAAGCATGCCACCTATTCTAGTGAGATTTTTGACAACCGGCGGTTGCGGGTGCATATGAGCTGCGGAAATGTGTCCAAACAAAGCAATGACCCGTAGCTTGGTTGTCCCCGTTGCGGCGTTAACGGTAGTATGGTCGTATTGTTAATTCCGCACCGCCAACGGAGGGAGTTCCGCGCCGTGAACCGCGATTTCGCCTCATCGCTCATCCAGCTCAACAACACGTTCTATCGCGAGCACTCCGCCTCCTTCTCCGATACGCGCCAGGCCCCGTGGCCCGGCTGGGTGCGCACCATGGACATCGCGCTCGGGCAGCTCGACGTCGCCACGATCGAGCATCCCGTCCGCGTCTTTGATCTTGCCTGCGGCAATATGCGATTCGAGAATTTTGCCGCCGGCGGCGCACTTGCCGCCAAGGGCGTCGACGGCGCAAACCCCTCGGCAGATGCCAGCTGCCCGTTTGAGTTCTATGGTGTTGACTCGTGTCAGGATTTGGCTATCGATGCGCACGGTCACGCCCTGCGCATTCCCAACCTGCACTTCCAGGAACTCGACGTGCTCGATGCCCTTATGAAGCTCAACCCCGCCGAGACACCCGACGTGCTTTTCGACGCCCCGCTCGCCGACATCTCAGTCTGCTTTGGCTTTATGCACCACGTGCCGTCGTGCGAGTACCGCGTACGCGTGCTCGACGCCCTGGTGCGCCAGACGCGCCCAGGCGGCATCATCGCCATCAGCTTTTGAGAGTTTATGAACGACGAGCGCATGGCGCGCAAGGCCGTTCGCGCCGAGGCCCGCGCCGAGCTCACCCCGCCGTTTGAGGGTTACGATTCCGCGCAGTTTGAAGCCGGCGACCACCTCATTGGCTGGCAAAACGACCGCCACGCCTACCGCTATTGTCATCACTTTGACGATCAGCAGATCACCGACCTGGTGCGCGGCGTCCGTACGTTCTACAAGAGCGGCGAGGTCCCCGTGCGCGAGCTTGAGCGCTTCCATGCCGACGGTCGCAGCGGCGAGCTCAATCGCTATGTGATTCTCAAGCGCCTGTAGGCACCGACGACTCGCCGTCGAGCCGCACAGCGTCTTTCGGGCAAACTATGCCTACCCTTTTTTCAACCCATTGACGGAACGCGCAGCTATGCGTTCCATACTTATGACCAAGGAGCCTCATGGGAGCCGTCCACGTTCGCACGCCTAAGAACTTTGTGCTCGAGGAGCGCCTGGAGCGCTACGCCGATGCGATTGAGACGAACCCCGAGGCCTATGTCGGAGATTGGCGCAAGGCCTGTGCGCCCGCAGGCAACAAGCCCTTCGAACACCTTCATCTGGATCTGGGCTGTGGCAAGGGAACCTATCTGGTCGAGCGCGCCCACCGCGAGCCCGACACCCTCTTTATCGGCATGGACCAGGAGCCCATCTGCATCGCCTATGCCGCGCAGAAAATCTGCGAACAGGGGCTATCCAACGCACTCGTCCTGCCCCGAGGCGCCGCATCGCTGCCACAGCTGTTTGCCGCAGGCGAGCTCGATGCCATCACCATTAACTTTCCCACGCCGCAGCCCAAGGCCAAGTACGCTAAAAAACGACTCGTCCATGTCGACCATCTGATGCTCTACCGCCCGCTCTTTTCAGCCGGCGCTACCGTCACACTGCGCACCGATAGCAAGCCGTTGCGCGATTACGCCCTGGGACAGTTTGCCGCGGCCGGCTACGATACGCTTTGGGTAAGCGACGACGTCCGCCGCGACCATCCCGAGCATCCCGAGACCGAGTACGAGCGCCGCACGCGCGAGATGGGTGCCGCCGTCTATGGCATTTGCGCCACACCTGGAGCGCAGCCCAGCGATGAACAGCTCGCGGCGGGCCGCGCGCAGGAGCAAAGCCTAGCCTGCTACCTGCCCGATAACCTCGATGAGCTCGCCTATGTGCCTCTGGGCATGGAAGAGGCCGTCGAGAACTTTAGAAACCGTGCCCGCAAGGGCAAGAAGCGTCTACCGCAAGAGTCCTAGGGGCTTCTGATGGTCGCGGCGTTGGCAAACAAGCGCAAATAGGCGCCAGCGAACGGCCCTCAAACCTAAGTGAGTAGACTATTTTGCAATAGCCAAGCACAGCCCGCATAGCGAAACATAAAACCGCAGGTAGAACCCTTGCGCAAAAGCCATGTGCTCGCAATGTCGCAAAAAGTCTACTCACTTAGCTAGCGACTACACTAAACGGCTGGGCAGAACGCCCATTTCCTGCATTTTCTCGCGCGCTGGCACCCCGCGCCGCCGCTACGCCATAATAGTTGGCGGACAATCGCGAGAGAAAGCAAACACATGGCACAGACCACGACAGATACCGCCGCCAGCACCGTCTCCGGCGCCGGCGCCGCCAGCTCATTCTCGGGCGGCACGGGAACCGAGGCAGAGTTCGGTTCGCTCGGCGCGCTCTCCCCCACCTGGTGGGAGCCCGAGGACGGCAGCGAGCCCGAACCATGGCTCACGCCCGATCAAGCCTTCGAACGCTTCTTTGAATGGACGAGCAATCGCGGCATTGAGCTGTGGGATCACCAGGAAGAAGCCCTCATGGATCTGGCTGCCGGCGATCACGTCATTTTAGGCACACCGACCGGATCGGGTAAATCTCTCGTCGCGCTGGGCATGCTCTTTATGGGCATGGCGCAGGGCAAACGTTGCTATTACACGGCCCCCATCAAGGCCTTGGTCAGCGAAAAGTTCTTCGACCTGGTACAGGTGCTCGGCCGCGATAACGTAGGCATGATCACCGGCGACACGCATATCAACACCAAGGCGCCCGTCATCTGCTGCACGGCAGAGATCCTTGCCAACGATGCACTGCGTGAGGGCGAGGACGCCGACGTGGGCTGCGTGGCCATGGACGAGTTCCACTACTTTGCCGACCCCGATCGCGGCTGGGCCTGGCAGGTGCCGCTGCTCACCCTGCCCCACACGCAATTCATGCTCATGAGCGCCACGCTCGGCGATGTCACCGCGATCGCCGCCTCGCTCGGGGAACACACCGGCGCTACCTGCGACTTGGTCGTCGATGCCCCACGCCCCGTGCCGCTGAGCTACGACTACGTGACGACCTCGCTTGAGGGCACCGTCGAGCTCGCAATGCGCCGCGGCGAGGCCCCGCTCTACATCGTGCACTTTAGCCAGGACGCCGCACTTGCGACGGCGCAATCCCTCGCCAACTTTGGTATTGCCAGCAAGGAGCAGCGCGAGGCCATCAAGGAGGCGGCCAAGGGCACGAGCTTCTCGACGGCCTTTGGTAAGATTCTCAAGCGCTTGCTCGGATGCGGCGTCGGCGTGCACCACGCCGGCATGCTGCCGCGCTATCGCCTACTGGTCGAGCGCCTGGCGCAGCAGGGCCTGTTGCCCGTCATCTGCGGCACCGATACGCTCGGCGTCGGCATCAACGTACCCATCCACACCGTGGTACTCACCGCGCTCACCAAGTTCGACGGCTACAAGATGCGTCGTCTGCGCGCCCGTGAGTTTCATCAGATCGCTGGTCGCGCCGGTCGCTCGGGCTTCGATACCGAGGGCATGGTGATCGCCGAGGCACCCGAGCACGAGATCGAGAATGCCAAGCTTATGGCCAAGGCGGGCGACGACCCCAAAAAACTCCGCAAGATTAAAAAGAAGAAGGCCCCCAAGGGCTTTGTCACCTGGAACAAGCAGACCTTTGAGCGCCTGATCGAGACGCAGCCCGAAACGCTCAAGCCGCGCCTGCGCATCACACACTCCATGGTGATTAGCGTGGTCGAGCAGAGCGGCGATGCCCGAGCCCGCGTACACGACCTCATCGAGACGAGTCTGCAGACCCCTGAGGAAAAGGCAAAGCTCGAGGTTCGTGCCGACGAGATCTTCGCCACGCTCATCGATTCCGGCGTCGTCGTGCGCACCGAGGTGCCGCCCGCACCCGACGCTCCGGCTGACGCCGCGCCGGACATCGACTACGCACTGACGGTCGACCTGCCCGAGGACTTTGCGCTCGACCAGCCGCTCTCGCCGTTTTTGCTTGCCGCGTTGGAGCTGCTCGATCCCGAGAGCGAGACCTATACCATGGATCTGATCTCGATGGTCGAGGCAACGCTCGAGGATCCCAAGCAGGTGCTGCGCGCTCAGGAGCGCGCAGCGCGCGACCGCGCGATGGCCGAAATGAAGGCTGACGGCGTCGAATATGAGGAACGCCTGGAGCGCATCCAGGATGTCACCTACGAAAAACCGCTCGAGGACTTGCTCGACGCCGCCTTCGACAAGTACTGCCAGGAAGTGCCCTGGGCAAACGACTACCAGCTCTCTCCCAAAAGCGTCCTGCGCGATATGCTGGAAAGCGCGAGCGATTTTAAGGGTTACATTCAAAAGCTCGGCATCGCCCGCTCCGAGGGCATTTTGCTGCGTTACCTGGCAGAGGCCTACCGTTCGCTCGACCGCACCGTGCCCATCGAGAAGCGCGACGAGCGTCTGCGCGACATTATCTCGTGGCTCGGCTTTGTGGTGCGCTCGGTGGACTCGAGCCTGGTGGACGAGTGGGAGAACGCCGGCAACCCGGCAGCCCTCGATGCTGCGCCGCCGCAGGGCATCGACGAGGTCGTGGCGGACCGCCGCGGCTGCACGCTGTTGGTGCGCAACGCGCTCTTCCGCCGCGTGACCCTTGCCGCCCGCGAGCACGTTCGCGACCTGGGCGAGCTCGACGACGACTGGGGCATGAGCGAGATCCGCTGGCAAAAAGCACTCGACGCTTACCACGAGCAGCACGAGGAAATCCTCACCGACGGAGATGCCCGCAGCGCCGCGATGTTCTCCATCGACGAGTCCGACGAGAAGACCGCGCACGTATGGCACGTGCACCAGATCTTTGCCGACGAGGATGGCGACCACGACTTTGGCATCATGGGCGATGTCGATCTGGACGCCACGCAAGACGGTGGCGAGGTCATCTTCAAGAACTACCGCGTCGGTTTTATCGAGGATTTGCTCGAGGATTAGCCAAGCATATTGGGACGAAACGAAGCGGGGCTGTTGGCAACATCGCCAGCAGCCCCGCTTTTTCACTATCCGCTATGCCTTACTCGGCATCCTCGACCTCATACGAATCCGCCTCGGCTGGCTCCTCGTTTGTCTCCGGCGCAGCCTCGCGCGCCTCGTCAAACGCTGCCTTCATGGTCTTGTTTCCCCAAGTGAGCTTGCGAATGGTGAGCTCATCAGCCTTGTTGTGGGCCAGGCGCAGATTCTCGGTGCTGCGGCGCAAATCGTCCTTGGTCTTCTCGAGCTGCTTGATGGCGGCATCGATTTCCTTGATCGCCGACTCGAATTGCTTACTCGCCAGATTATAGTTGCGCGAGAAGCCGTCCTTGAACTTTTCCATCTTAGCTTCGAAGTTCGTGACGTCGATATTCTGCTGTTTGTACTCCGCCAGCTCCTGCTTATAGCGCAGCGAACCCATAGCGGCATTGCGCAGCAGCGTAATCATGGGAATGAAAAACTGCGGGCGGATCACATACATCTTCTCGTAGCGATAGCTCACGTCCACGATTCCCGCGTTGTAAAGCTCGCTCTCGGGCTCGAGCAGCGTGCAGAGCACCGCGTACTCACAGCCTTTCTGGCGACGATCGTGATCGAGTTTCTTAAAGAAGTCCTCGTTTTTATGTTTGGTCGCGGTCTCGTCGTTCTCGTTTTTCATCTCGAACATAATCGAAATGACCTCGTTGCCGCTCGCGTCGCACTCGCGGAAGATAAAGTCGCCCTTGGTGCCCTCGGACGCATCGTTATCCTTCTCGAAGTACGCGTTAGGAAATGCCGTCATGCGCAGACGGTTAAACTCGGTCTCGCAGTGCTGCTCGAGCGACTCGCCCACCATCTTGGTGGACAGACGAATCTTCATTTCCTTAAGGCGCTCAATCTCTTCGTCCTTGTAGCGGATCAACTCGTCGCTCGCGCGCTTGGCCTGCGCAAGCTCGAGCTCGTGTGCCGCCTTGGCTTGCTCCTCACGAGAATCGCGCACCGCCAGCTCGCTCGTCAGTTTGGCACGCGCCTCATCGCGCTCTCGCTCCGCCGCGGCGACCGCCTCTGACAGGTTCATTTTTGCCATCAGTTCCTGCTCGCGCAGCTGGGCACGCAGGCCCTCGGCCTCCTGCTCAGACCGAGCCTTTGCGGCGGAAAGCTTCTCCTGCACCTTCGCGCGGTAGTCTGTGAGTGTGCGTTCGGCCTCGCTGCGAGCGGCATCGAGCTCACGCTGAGACTCGGCCGCGGCAGCGGCAAGCGCCATCTCCTGGGCCTTGTCCGCCGCGGCAAGCTTGGCCTGCAACTCGGCAATCTGGGCATCTCGTGCAGCTACATCGTTTTGAGCAGCATTGCGCGCCGCCGACTCGGCAAGCTTGGCTTCGTCATCCTTGCGCCCCAGCTGCGCACGCAAGTTGTCGATTTCGCGCTGGAGCTCGGCGTTCTCCTTTTGAGCGTCGGCACGGGCCTCAACCGCCGCGCGCTGGCTTGCGCTCTCGCGCTCCGCGGCAGCGCCCTCGAGTTTGGCGTGCAGCTCGGCAAGCTCCGCATCGCGCTTGGCGAGTTCTTGCGCCAGCTGCTGGGCTGCAGCGTTCTTCTGCTCGACAAGCTGAGCGTCGCGCTGAGACTCCGCCTTTTGCAAAGCAGCCGTCGAGCGCGAGCGCTCAAGCTCCAGCGCCTGCTCGCCCTCGCGCTGAACAGCCTTCACGCGCTCGTCCAGGTCGCGCGAGAACTCGGCGTCGCGCACCTGCTTGACGATATCCGCATAACCGGACGCATCGACCTTAAAAACTTCACCGCAATGCGGGCACTTGATCTCGTTCATGGCAGCTCCTCGATGGACGCAAATTTCAACCGCCTACACTCTACCGCGCCGCACGGACAAAAAAGGCGCCGCTGCCATAATGGCAGCGGCGCCAGAACCACCATAAAGGTGCCTGTCCCCTTTGCGGTGGTTTGTGTGGTGGTTCGAGAATTACAGCCCAAAGAAGTCAAGAATTTGATCACGGCTTACGGGCTTGTAATCGTTGGCATCGAGACCGACATCATAGCGAAAGATAGGGCGCTCGCGATCGCGGTTGCGCGCGTTGGTGCGGTCTCCCCTGCTGTGGATATGCCCGTGCAGCATGATGGCGCCGCGCGCCTTGCCATTCCAGCTGAGCATGGGGTAATGGCTCATAACTAGACGATGGCCCTTGGCATAGCCGGGAGCAATCTCCAGGTAATCGCATACCTCATCCCAAATCTGCGGTACGTCGGGATCTTCCCAATCACCGTCATGGTTGCCACGGATGAGCGTCACATTCTGGCATTCGATGCGCTCGCGCAGGCGCACCGCCTCCGCCAGGGGCAAACGATAGGTAAAGTCTCCCAAGATATAGAGACGGTCGTCCGCCGCCACGCACTCATTGATGGCATCGATGACCTTGCGGTTCATCTCCTCGACCGAATCAAACGGCCGATCCATATCGTGCAAGATATTCGTATCGCCCAGGTGCAGGTCGGCGGTAAACCACATCATCGTCTCTGTCCTCATTTCGCAACGTGTTCAACTCGTGCTAAGTATACAGACGCAGCGATGCAGCGGTTATCCAAAGAGCCCGCCGAACAGTCCGCGGCGGCGCTTGTCTTGCTTTTTCGAAGCGTCGCCCTGGGCGTTCTTGTCCTGCCGCTTCTTCCGGTCCTGCTCCAGCTCATCATCGTCGATCAGCATATCCCACTCAAACGGGTCGTCCGTCAGATCGAACAGGTCATCGTCATCAAACATGACCGCCTCCATTGCCGATTAGCGAGCATCCACCACATAGAGACCAACGCGCACCTGATGCCACGGGCTGCGCTCGGGAGCAACCTGTTGCACGCGAGCCTCAAATACGTCCTCGTGGCCGTAATACATCATCAAGGACAGCGGGCCGACCTCGTTTCCCGGAACATACCCAAGCTTGGTGTTGCCGTAGTAGATCGCAACCGCCTCGGGATCATGGGGGTTATCGCGCTCGGCACACAGCGTCAGTTTATCGCCCACTTTAAGATCGCCCAAGACCAAGGCGCCATCGGCATACTGAAATCCTGCAATATGAAACGACAAAAGAACACGTGAAGGCTCGTACATGGCAACTCCTCTAACGACCGAATAAACCGGCACTTAACCTTACTGAGAAGCTTACGGGCCCGTGCGGACAAAATTTCACCCGCTCGCACCTTTCGCCCATTTGCCGCAACGCTTGCGAGACAGAGCGCCTGCAGATAAGATAGAGACACGGATGGCACCCGTTGCAGCGGGTCTTGCCAACTCCAGTACACGTTTACATCGTGAGAAGTGGCCGTCTTCGCTTATGCGGGGGCGGCTATTTCGTTCGGCCGATAAACAGGCCAAGCTCGATAGCCGCGATCAACAACGCCAATAACGAAATGACATCGCTTACGTTCATACCAAATCCCTTCTAAAGGGAGTTGGCCCATCCGTGCTCCATAGCAGTAGTCTAACGCAAAATGCGGGTAATAGGAACATCTGTTCGTATTACCCGCACCCTTTTCTAATGCACAAACATGCGCACGAACTTGTGCTTCCAGCTTGCGTAAGGGGCATAGCGGAATGGCACGTCCAGCCACGTTGCCTTGTTCACGATGCTCTTCTTGTGGCTAAACGTATCGAAGCTCTCGCGTCCATGGTATTGCCCCATACCGCTCGCGCCCATGCCACCAAAGCCCATATGGCTCGTAGCCAAGTGCATAATCGTGTCGTTGACGCAGCCGCCGCCAAAGGGCACATAACGCACAAAGCGCTGCTGAACCGCGCGGTCCTGGCTAAAGATATACAGGGCCAGCGGCGTCGGGCGATCGGTAATAAACGTCTCGACCCTGTCTAAGCTCTCAAACGTCAGCACCGGCAAGATGGGGCCGAAAATCTCCTCCTGCATTACGGCGTCATCGGGGGTCACGCCGTCTAGAATCGTCGGCTCAATCTTGAGCGACGACTCGCGCGCGGTACCTCCAAGCACAACCTTATAGGGATCGATCAGCCCGCGCACGCGCGCAAAATGCTTGGCGTTGACGATATGACCGTAATCCTCGTTGTCGAGCGGATGCTCGCCAAACATGCGACGGGTCTCCTCCCTGATGAGGCCCAACAGCTCATCGTGTACGCGCGTATCGACCAGCAGGTAGTCGGGCGCCACGCAGGTCTGCCCCACGTTGAGCCATTTACCAAAGGCGATGCGCCGTGCCGCGACTTTTAAGTTTGCCGTGGCATCCACAATGCAGGGGCTCTTTCCGCCCAGCTCAAGCGTCACGGGCGTCAGGTTTTTACTTGCGCGCTCCATGACGAGCTTGCCGACCGGAACGCTACCGGTAAAGAAAATCTTGTCCCAGCACTCATCGAGCAGTGCTTCGTTCTCGGCACGGCCGCCTTCTACAACCGTCACCAGGCGCGGATCAAATGCTTCCTCGCAAATCTGCCTGAGCACCGCGCTCGATGCCGGAGCATAGGCACTCGGCTTGATGACCACGGTATTGCCCGCGGCAAGGGCGCCGGCAAGCGGCTCGAGCGTTAGCAAAAACGGGTAGTTCCACGGAGCCATGATGAGTGTGACGCCATAGGGCACGGACTGCGTCTTGCACACACTCACGGCGTTGGCGAGGTCACACGGACGCAGGCGCGAGCGACTCCATCGAGCCACATGCGCAATCTGATAACGAATCTCGGAAAGCGAGGTGCCGATCTCGCACATATACGCCTCGTCATGCGACTTTCCCAAATCGGTCTTGAGCGCATGGGCAATATCGGCCTCGTGGGCCCGCACCGCATCGCGTAAACTCACGAGCGCACGACGTCGAGCATCGACATCAAACGTGGCGTGTGTCTTAAAGTAGGCGCGCTGATCGCCGACGATGCGCGCAATTTCCTCGGTGTTCATGGACCCTCCTAATTCTCGCCCTCAAACATACCACCCGCGACGACCTCGTACATACGCTCGAGCTCCAAACGGTCCATTAGAAGCGGAACGGGGTATAGCGGATTGGCCTCGGCATCGGCATGGGCCGCCATTTGTGGAATATCGGAGCGGCGAATGCCCGTCACATATTTGGGTATGCCCAAGGCGGCGTTCATGCGGTCGACCCAATCGATAAAGGCCTCAGCAGCCACGTTGTCCAGCGCATTAGCCGGCGCAATGCCGGCCATGCGGGCGAGATCGGCGAGCTTGGGAGCAGCAGCTTCGCCATAGGCGCGAAGCATGTGCGGCAGGATGATGGCGTTGGCCAAGCCGTGGGGAATCCCGTAACGCCCGCCCAGGCTGTGCGCGATGGCATGGACGTATCCAACATAAGAGCGCGTAAAGGCAACGCCCGCTTTATACGCCGCCGAAAGCATATTGCGGCGCGCACGCATGTTGCCACCGCACTCATAGGCCTCGAGCAAATTGTCGTGGATGAGCTGCACCGCCTGGCGCGCCATCTTGCGCGTATAGGGCGTGGTGCTGCGCCCGATAAAGGCCTCGACGGCATGCGTCAGGGCGTCCATGCCCGTTTGCCCCGTAATGGAGGCGGGCAGGCCGCGCGTAAACTCGGGGTCGTGCACCGCAAAGCGCGGGATCAGCACAAAGTCGTTAATGGGATACTTGTAGTGCGTCTCGTCGTCGGTAATTACCGCTGCAAGCGTGACCTCGCTTCCCGTGCCCGCCGTGGTGGGAACGGCGATGAGCAGCGGCAGGCGACGATGGATACGCAACAGGCCGCGCATCTTGTTGATGGGCTTCTTTGGCTGCGCGATGCGCGCGCCCACGCCCTTGGCGCAGTCCATGGCCGAACCGCCGCCAAAGCCGATAATGGCCTGGCAGGTGCTCTCTCGATACAGAGATGCCGCTTCCTCCACGTTTGAGACCGTGGGGTTCGCACGTGTTTCGGCATAGACCGCAGCGCTAATTCCCTTGGACGCGAGCGCTGTCTCGAGCGGTGCCGTGAGCCCCAGACGGGCAATGCCGGGATCTGTCACGATAAGAACATGGTGTATTGAACGCTTTTGAAGCACTGCGGGCACTTCCTCAGCGTGCTCTAAAATGCGTGGCTCGGTATAGGGCAGCACCGGCAATGCGATGCGAAAAACCGTTTGATACGTTCGGCACCAGGCGCGGCGGGCTAGATGCATAAAGGAAGCTCCTTCATTTGTTGATTGGTCAACATTTGCTCGACCGATTGTACTCATCGGAGGTCGCACGAGGTCTAGCAATCGTTAATCAATCAACATCTACACATGCTTAAATTGTTTTATTAAAAATCATTCCTAATAGGCTTCACATTCGGTCTCATTTATGGATAATAGAACTCGTCAAGACGCACGTCCGGAGAGGGCCCTTACGGGACCGGACGAGCGCACCATCGCCATCGATCGAAAGGATCGAATCATGAAGTTTGTTTGCCCCGTTTGCGGTTATGTGGAAGAGTTCGACGGCGACCAGCTGCCCGAGGATTTCAAGTGCCCCCAGTGCGGCGTTCCCGGCTCTCGCTTCCTGAAGCAGGAGGAGGGCCAGCTCGAGTGGGCTGCCGAGCACGTCGTGGGCGTCGCCAAGATGGAGGGCGTCTCCGAGGACATCGTTGCCGACCTGCGCGCCAACTTTGAGGGCGAGTGCTCTGAGGTCGGCATGTACCTGGCCATGGCTCGCGTCGCCCATCGCGAGGGCTATCCCGAGATCGGCCTGTACTGGGAGAAGGCTGCCCACGAGGAGGCCGAGCACGCCGCCAAGTTCGCCGAGCTTCTGGGCGAGGTCGTGACCGACTCCACCAAGAAGAACCTCGAGATGCGCGTTGAGGCCGAGAACGGCGCCACCGCCGGCAAGACCGATCTCGCTAAGCGCGCCAAGGCCGCTGGCCTCGATGCCATCCACGACACCGTGCACGAAATGGCTCGCGACGAGGCCCGCCACGGCAAGGCTTTCGCCGGCCTGCTGAAGCGCTACTTTGGCTAAGCCAACCGCTTGAGACATAACCTCTAGCTCGATGAGGCCCGGACCGTATTGGTTCGGGCCTTTTTGTGTCTCGAGGACTCGTTAACGCCCTGAAATAGAGCTATCTTCGGCATCGGTCTCTCGTCAAAAACTAAGTGAGTAGACTTTTTGGAACTTGCCGAGCAGACCATCCGTATTGCTTTATAAAGTCGCAGGTAAATGACTTGTTTCAAAACGGCCTGGTCGCCAAAGTGCCAAAAGCCTACTCACTTAGAACCGCAGCCGTCCACGATCGAGCTGCTTTGTGTCTAACGGGCATCTTTCCGTCAATTACTCCCAATTTTGTCCAGTCAACGAATAGTTCAGACCGGAGTAATGTCTCAGCCCTTTGCTCATCTGAGCTTTTATCACGATATTCAGCATCGAGCATCCTGCATACGGCCTTAACGATCGCGTGGAATCTACCCTCATCGGATATCTGTCTGTGTGTCAGGAGAAGTACATCGTAGCCCATGGCCTGAAGGGCCGTCATGCGGTCAGCGTCACGCAAGCCATCCCCTGCGCGTCCGTGCGAGGCCTTTCCCTGACATTCAATGGCCACCTGTCGCCTGCCGTCCAGCGAAGAAAGAAGTAGGTCGATATATACACGGGACTTTCCCACAATCGCTCGAGCACTTGTGCTTAGCATCACTTCAACATTGAGCTCTATGCCGCAAAAACCTTCTCCTCCCAGGGATCGCGGCAGTGCAAGTAGCAAATACGCCTCGACCTCAAAAGGCGATGCGGCACCCAGTGGAACGAGATGCGATACCGCGACAAATCGCTTGCCGTAACGCATCCCACAAACATCTGAACAAAAACGGTCAAGATCTCCGTCCAAAACCAAAGCGTCGCGCCGCCACAAATTTGAGGCGGCACCGTCCTCGGACGGGCAACGTGCCCAACCAAAGGTTGCCGGAATCGCGCCCGACTCAATTGCACGCGAAAGCTCTGCCTCGAGTGCTGCTGGCAAGGCACAAACCGTAAACAAGCCGCACATCTCCGCCAATACCAAAAGCAGCTGGAGATCCGTCAGATGCCGCGACATGATGAATGCCGTCAGCAAAGGAGATGTGACCAAAAACCCATGTTCCGTTTCCAGCACGGATTCCCTGGGAAGCTCACCAAGGAACAGCCGTTGCCTAACGCTGGCAGGACAAGTCCGCTTATTTCTCGTCCCAACCAATGTATGCAACGGCAAGCCGAGCGCAACCGCAGCCGTCGGGTTACGGGCGAGGCCATATCGCTGCCGGTCTTCTTCCGGTCGTGGAAGTGGCGGACACAAAGCGAGGGCTTGAGGAGGCAAACGCCAGTACCTAAAAGCCGATATGTCACAAAGTAGATCCTTCATAGGCACAGGAAAACACGGATTTCAACCCGGGTACTCCCGCATTGGCGCGAACGTACCGAAAAGGGCGCCGAACGGACTGTTAAGTTTTCAACAGCCTTCCCCAACTGGCCAAAAGCTTGCCAAGAACTGGACGGAGTCCTGTTGAAAACCCGCTATTTCTCTCATGCGGAAGCTTTGCACAGCAAGTGAGTAGGCTTTTTGGAAACTCCCGAGCAGGCAGGCCATCTTGTCTTGCAAAGCCGCAGGTAGACGACTTGCTGCAAAACGGTCTGGTCGGCATAACGCCAAAAGTCTACTCACTTAGGCTAGAGGGCACCCCCATTAGCTGTGATTCCAGGGTGTTTAGCGCATTTGGACTCAAATCGTCATACTGGACAAGGATTCGAGCCAAGTTTTTAGGGACAGATGCGCCATCGGCACACCAAAAGCAGTCACCGATATCGATATAAGGGATATTCGAGTGCATAAGTGCCCGCGTAAAAGAGCTTCCGCCCGCGCCACGCTCCGCAACCACGATGCAGTAAAGGCCCGCGTCTGCATGCTCGATCGAGACCTCTCCTGCCGGAAATACCTTCCGCACAAGCGCCATCAGGCCATCACGCGCCTCGCGAGCACGAACGCGCACGCGGTTCACATGTCGCTCGTAATCACCCGATTCCAGCAAACGCGCCAAAGCGACCTGGTCAACAGAGCTCACCGACGAGGCGTAGAAACCAAGGTTGCGCCTAAACCGCTCCATTAACTCATCGGGCAACACCATGTACGCCAAACGCAACGCCGATGAAAGGCTCTTCGAAAACGTGTTGGTGTAGATAACCGACTGGGCGGCATCGATCGACGCGAGCGCGGGAATCGGCTTCCCGGCAAGGCGAAACTCACAATCAAAGTCATCTTCGATGAGATACCGACCTGGTCGCTCGGCGGCCCAGCTCAGCAGCGCATAGCGACGTGCAATGCTCGCCACAAGGCCGGTCGGATACTGATGGGACGGCATCAGGTGAAGAACATCGGTCCCAGTTTTCTGCAGAGCGCTCAGGTCCACGCCGTCGTCATCCAACGGGATATGTCGAACTTCGCAACCCATAGCCTGGTAGATGCGCGTCAGCCGCAAATAGCCCGGATTCTCAACGGCATATACCTTGTCGGCTCCAAGCAGCTGAACCAACATGGTATCGAGCAGCTGGGCGCCCGCACCGATAACAATGTTGTCGGGATCGACATTCATGCCCCTTGTCCCGCGTAAATGGTGAGCAATTGCGCGTCGTAGCCGAGCGGTGCCCTGTGCCGGCGCAGTCGAAAAGATTTCGCGTTCGTCTTCGGATGCCAGCGTCGCCCGCAGTGCGCTTTGCCAAAGCCGCGCCGCCTCCAAAGTGGAAGGAGAAAGCGCATCGAATCGCTCGACCTGTCCGTTGACATCACGCGCACTGGGGCCCACAGAGACGGCATCTCGGTCGATGCCCTCCGCAGCCAAAGCCAAGACCGGTGCATCCGGAAGCTCGCAAGCGTAGTAGCCACGACGCGGCATTGAGCAAATATAGCCCTCGGCAAGTAGCTGGCTATATGCGTTCTCGATGGTAATGACACTGATTCCCAGATGACTGGCAAAGGCGCGCTTAGACGGCAGATGCTCCCCCGCCGCAATGCGTCCAGCAACGATATCATCTCGAATTTGCTGGTAAACATACTCATAGAGCGATGCTTCGCCGCGATTTTCCAAATTGTAGTCAAGCATGGGCATCACCTGACCTTATCGAATCATTCAATCTGGCATTAGTCTGACCTTGTTATTATCTCGAAAACTGAGTATTTCGCCATACCCAGCTCCCCGATAGGATGTTCCGTCAAGCAATGTACATGCCAACCAAGGGAGCAACCATGGCAGAACAGACCAGCAAGGCCGATCGCGTCAAACTCAATCGCGAGCTCGCGCAGATGCTCAAGGGCGGCGTCATCATGGACGTCACCACGCCCGAGCAGGCACGCATCGCCGAGGAGGCAGGCGCCTGCGCCGTCATGGCTCTCGAGCGCATCCCGGCCGACATCCGCGCCGCCGGCGGCGTGTCGCGCATGAGCGACCCCAAGATGATCAAGGGCATCCAGGAGGCCGTCTCCATCCCCGTCATGGCCAAGTGCCGCATCGGTCACATCGTCGAGGCGCAGATCCTGCAGGCCATCGAGATCGACTACATCGATGAGTCCGAGGTTCTCTCCCCCGCCGACGACGTCTATCATATCGACAAGACCCAGTTTGACGTGCCGTTTGTCTGCGGCGCCCGTGATCTGGGCGAGGCGCTGCGCCGTGTTGCCGAAGGCGCCACGATGATTCGCACCAAGGGCGAGCCGGGCACGGGCGACGTCGTCCAGGCTGTGCGCCACATGCGCAAGATCCAAAAGCAGATCCGCGACGTAGTTGCCCTGCGTGACGACGAGCTCTTTGAGGCAGCCAAGCAGCTGCAGGTGCCGGTCGAGCTGGTCCGCGAGGTCCATGCCACGGGCAAGCTCCCCGTCGTGAACTTTGCCGCCGGCGGCGTAGCGACCCCCGCCGACGCCGCGCTGATGATGCAGCTGGGCGCCGAGGGTGTCTTTGTCGGCTCGGGCATCTTTAAGAGCGGCGACCCCGCCAAGCGCGCCGCCTCCATCGTTAAGGCCGTGGCAAACTTCACCGACGCCAAACTCATTGCCGAACTTTCTGAGGACCTGGGCGAGGCCATGGTGGGCATCAACGCCGACGAGATCGAGATCATCATGGAGGAGCGCGGACGCTAGTCCAGCAGAAAGGATCGCACATGAGCGATTACGCAGACCAGACGGTCGCCGTGCTGGCGGTCCAAGGCGCTTTTGCCGAGCACGAGGCAAGGCTATCCGAGCTGGGCGCACGTTGTATTGAGCTGAGGCAGGCGGCCGATTTGCAGCAGAACTTTGACCGCCTGGTCCTCCCCGGCGGCGAGTCCACCGTTCAGGGCAAGTTACTTGCCGAGCTTGGTATGCTCGATGAGCTTCGCACCCGCATTGTTGAGGGCATGCCCGTCCTGGGCACCTGCGCCGGCTTGATTCTATTAGCGCGCGATCTTGCCGCCCACGACGATAAGGGGACGCCGCGCTTGGCAACCATGGATGTGCTCGTTGAGCGCAATGCCTACGGCAGGCAACTCGGCAGCTTTCGAGCCAAGGGGCAGGTAGCCGGCATCGACGGTGAAGTGCCGCTGACGTTTATCCGTGCGCCCCGCATCGTCGAAGTGCACGGCGACACTGAGGTCCTAGCCGAAGTCGACGGTCGCATCGTCGCCGCCCGCCAAGGCAACCAGCTCGGCGTCACCTTCCACCCCGAGCTCGACGAAGACACCCGCCTCCACGAACTGTTCCTGCAAATGTAGGCAGAATTTAAACGAGCGTGGATTTTCGGACATACAACAAATGAGAGTGGATAATCTCTCACTTTGAGCTTGAATGCAGGCTCAAACCGGGAGATTATCCACTCTCATGCTATGTAGTCATTGGGGTCGCTCTTAAACGACTACTCAAACAAGAACGTTCCCAACGACTACATTGCGATAGACAACCACGTTTGCTCAGATAAAACCGACCAAAACAAACCTGTCCCTTTTTGGCAGGTTTTGATCA
>URKH01000010.1 GCA_900548255.1 uncultured Collinsella sp.
TATTTCAATATATATGTCACTTCGTTATATATATTAACCACCATATAACTTATGTTGTCATATAACTTACAGCAATATATTAATTCTAAAATGTGTAATTAATTCTTAAAACTATGTATAGGCGCTGGTATTCTACCTGGTCTGTTTACAAATGCTGAGCAGTCAAATGTATTAACCGGCATAATAGGAGCATAGCCTAAAAGTCCGCCGAATTCTACAGTTTCGCCAACACCTTTTCCAACAACAGGTATTACTCTTACAGCTGTTGTCTTCTGGTTTACCATACCGATGGCCATCTCGTCGGCGATAATGCCGGCGATGGTCTCGACCGGGGTGTCGCCGGGGATGGCGATCATGTCCAGGCCAACGGAACACACGCAGGTCATGGCCTCGAGCTTCTCGAGCGAAAGTGCGCCGGCCTCGACGGCAGCAATCATGCCGGCGTCCTCGGACACGGGAATAAAGGCGCCCGAGAGACCGCCCACGCTGGAGCTGGCCATGACGCCGCCCTTCTTGACAGCATCGTTGAGCATGGCGAGCGCGCAGGTCGTGCCGGGGCCACCGCAGGTGTCCACGCCGATGATCTCGAGGATGCGTGCAACGGAGTCGCCGATGGCGGGCGTGGGAGCCAGCGACAGGTCGACAATGCCCTTCTCGACACCCAGGCGATGGGCAGCCTCGCGGCTCATGAGCTCGCCGGCACGGGTGATCTTAAAGGCGGTCTGCTTAATCTTCTCGGCGACTTCCATCATTGATGCGGAGTCGGGCAGCGTCTCCAGGGCTGCAGCCATAACGCCGGGGCCCGAGACGCCTACGTTGATGACGGCGTCGGCCTCGCCACCGCCGTGGACGGCACCCGCCATAAACGGGGAGTCCTCGACCATGTTGGAAAAGCAGACAAACTTGGAGGCGCCAACGGAATCCTCGTCTGCCGTAAGCTTAGCGGCATCGATGATGGTCTGAGCCGCCATGAGCACGGCGTCCATGTTGATGCCGGCACGCAGACTGGCGACGTTGACGCTGGAGCAGACGCGGCTGGTGGTGGCGAGCGCCTGGGGGATGGACTGGATGACGCGGCGGTCGGCGTCGCCGATGCCCTTCTGGACGAGTGCGGAGAAGCCGCCCAGGTAATCGATGCCGAGCGTCTCGGCCGCGCGGTCGAGGGCATGCGCGATGGGGGTGAGGTCCTCATCCTTGCAGCACGCGGCAATCTGCGCCACCGGGGTGACGGAAACGCGCTTGTTGACGATGGGGATACCGTACTCGCGCTCGAGGTTCTCGGCGGTCTCGACCAGGTGCTCAGCCGTGTGCGTCACGTGGTCGTAGATCTTCGTGCACATGCGGTCGAGGTTCTCGTCACCGCAACCCATGAGCGAAACACCCATGGTGATGGTCCTGATGTCGCTCCTCAACCATGCCGCGGGTTTCCGCGATTTCTGCGGGCGTGATCGCCATCCTTGCGCTCCTATCTGCCAAAACGAGCATAGTCTTATCTATTCTAACGTGCCGCACGTGCCAAGTGGCGCGTGCGGCACGTTTTGGTGCTCGGTTGTTTCCGTTGTGTTACTGCCCAAAGACCTCTTCGGCGATACGAGCGCTTTCGGCGGCGTCCTTGGCGTAGTAGTCCGCACCGATCTGCTTGGCGTATTCGGGGGTGAGCACGGCGCCGCCCACGATGATCTTGACGCCCGGCACCTCGGCATGAAGCAGCTTGATGGTCTCCTCCATGGCGACGACCGTGGTAGTCATAAGCGCCGAGAGGCCGACGAGTTTGATATCGCGCTCCTTGACGGTCTTGAGTACCTCCTGCGGGTCGACGTCGCGGCCTAGGTCAAAGACGGTATAGCCGTAGTTGTCGAGCAGCATTTTGACGATGTTCTTGCCAATATCGTGGATGTCGCCCTTGACGGTGGCCACGCAGATTTTGCCCTTGTCGGCAATCTCGCCGGCGGGCATCAGTCGCTTGATGGTGTCGAAGCCCACGCGTGCGGCCTCGGCCGAGGCCATGAGCTGCGGCAAGAAGAACTTGCCCTGGTCAAAGAGGACTCCGACCTCGTCGAGGGCGGGGATAAAGTGATTGTTGATGAGGTCCATGGCGTCGTGGTCTGCCAGCAGACGCTCGGTCTCGGCAGCGATCTCGCCTTTGCGGCCCGAGACGACCATGTGGCGAATCGGGTCGTCGTTGCCGTCGGTGCCGGCGGTGCCAGCAGCGGGCGCGGCATCACTCGATGCGGCCTGAGCTGCTGCCGGGTTTGCGGCGATCTTATACGGATCGGTCCAGCCGGCGTAGCGCTCGATGTATCCGGTCGAGCCCTCGTCCTCAACGCTCAGGACGCGATAGCTGTAGACGGTATCCATAAAGCGCTTGGAACCTGGGTTCATGATGGGGGCGTCCAGGCCCGCGCCAAAGGCGGCGGCCAAAAAGACCGAGCCCAGCAGCGGGCGGGCAGGCAGGCCAAAGCTGATGTTCGACACGCCGAGCGCGCATTTGACGCCCAGGCGCTCCTTGCACAGGGACATGGCGCGCAGGATCTGCTCGGCCTGGCGTTGATTGGTCGAGGCGGTCATGACCAGGCAGTCGACGAGGATGCGGTCCGGTCCGATGCCGTAGCGGGCAGCCTCGGCCACGATGCGCTCGGCGATGGCGAAGCGGGCCTCGGCAGTATCGGGGATGCCGCCTTCGTCGAGCGTAAGGCCGACAACGTTGGTGCCGTAGTGGGCGACCAGCGGAAAGATCTCATCCATGATCTGCTGCTTGCCATTGACCGAGTTGATGATGGGCTTGCCGGCGTAGCGGCGCACGGCGGCCTCGACGGCCGCGGGGTCGGTGGAGTCGATCTGCAGCGGCAACAGCGTGGAGCCCTGGAGCTGCTCGGTCGCCTGTTGGATGATCTTGACCTCGTCGATCTCGGGCAGGCCTACGTTGACGTCCAGGATGTCGGCGCCCTGTTCCTGCTGGCTGATGCCCTGGCTCACGACGTAGTCTAGGTCGCCGTCGCGCAGGGCCTGTTGCAGGCGCTTTTTGCCGGTGGGATTGATGCGCTCGCCGATGACGGCGATCTTGTGGCCGTCACAGGGAAGGTCCACGACCGTCTGGGCGCTCGTGACCGACATACTGGGCTTGCGGTGACGTGGGCTGGGCGTGTGGTTGTCGATGAGGGTGCGAAGTGCCGCCATGTGCGTGGGCGTGGTGCCACAGCAGCCACCCACGACGCTCACGCCGTCCTCAATCATGCCGGCGACGGCCTCGGCGTATTCGGGTGCCTGGATGTCAAAGACGGTATTGCCGTCATCGTCCACGCGGGGCAGTCCCGCATTGGCCTGCACCATAACGGGCTTGTCGGTAACGGTGAGCATGCGTGCGGCGAGCCCTCGGAGCTCGGCCGGTCCCTGGCTGCAGTTGATGCCTAAAACGTCGGCGCCGATGGCGTCGAGCGTGACGGCGGCCACCTCGGGACTCGTACCCAGGAACGTGCGACCGTCTTCCTCAAAGGTCATGGTGGCAAAGACGGGCAGGTCAGAATTCTCGCGGCAGGCGAGGACTGCCGCCTTGATCTCGGCAAGATCGGTCATGGTCTCGATAATAAAGAGGTCGACGCCCGCAGCGACGCCGGCGCGCACCTCCTCGGCAAAAAGGTCGTAGGCCTCGTCAAAGCTGAGGGTGCCCAGGGGGCGCAGCAGGGCGCCGATGGGGCCGATGTCGCCGGCGACGTAGCGGGCGCCGGCCGCGCGGGCGCAGGCGACAGCGGTGGCAAAGACATCGGCCACGGTGGCGGCGCCGTCGAGCTTGTGGGCGTTGGCACCAAAGGTGTTAGCGGTGATCACGTCACAGCCAGCCTCGACGTACTGACGCTGGATATCGGTGATGACCTGGGGCTCCTCAAAGTTGAGCAGTTCGGGCAGGGCGCCGGCCTTCATGCCGGCCGCCTGCAGCATGGTGCCCATGCCGCCGTCGAACAGCAGATGCCCCGTGCCCTCGATGGCGGCGCGCAGGCGATCGTCCTTAATGCGAAGGTCGTCGATCGTGCGCGTCTTGTATACAGCGCCATTACGGCGTGCGGCATCAACGGGTGCCGCCAGCGCGGCACCGTCCAGATCATGAGTGATAAGCGGAGTAAACATCGATGGCTCCTAATGGCTGGAATAGCAGGTGGTGTGGGCGGCGCGGAAGCGGCAGTGCTCACGCATGCGGCAGATATTGCAGGTGGGGCGGCTCTGGGCGTCGTGGACTTCGCCGTCAAACAGACCAATCACCGCGGTCACGCTCTTGGTGGGCATGAGCAGGCTGGTCGGCGTGACGGTAAGCCCGATGAGCCGCGTGGCGTTGAGCGCATTCACGATTGAGCGCTGGGCCGTAAGCGGGCAGTCGCCATAGCCGGGACTGAAGCGCCAGTTACCGGCGAGTCCGTGTGCGGCGGCCGCAGCCTTGACCTGCTGGTCCATCTGCTCGACGGCGGCTTCTACATAGGCAGAGCATGCGGCGTCGAGCACGGCTCCCTCCAGGGGCTGCTGGGCTCCCGTGGTGCGCAGACGACGCTCGGCGTCCATGCCGAGTGTGCATGCTATGAGCGCGGCAAAGCGGGCGTCTTTGAGATGGCGATAGATATCGCGACCACGCAGCTCAACGTTGGTGCCGACCAAGCGAATGCAAGGCTCTCCCTGCTCGTCCACGCCCGTGGCATCGACGGTAAACACGCGCCGCACGCCGCGGGGCTCAATGTCCAGCTCAAGGCGCTCGACCACAAGCTCAATACGTCGTGACAGCTCGGGCTCAATCTGCTGGCCGCCGTAGCCCAGATACCGCAGCATCTCGGCACGGTCGACACGGGGATGGTGCGCAGCATCGACACGGTAAAGCGCCGGCGACGCAAGGTCGGCCGGCACTTCGACAGCGGTTGTATCGATGTGCGGTTTTTCCATTACCCCAGGCGCTCCATAATGGTCGCGGCGATCGCAGGACGATTCATAGTGTACAGGTGCAGACCGGCGGCACCGTGCTCCTTAAGGTCGCAAAGCTGACGGGCGGCATAATCTACACCGGCTGCCTGCAGGCTCTCGGGGTCGTTCTCGTACTTGGCGAGAATCTTGATGACGGGGGAGGGCAGCGATGCGCCGCACATAAAGACCATGCGGCTGATCTGGGACTTGCCCATAAACGGCATGATGCCCGCGGTGATGGGCACCGTGATGCCCGCCTTGTCGGCAAGCTCGCGGAAGCGGTAGAAGCACTCGTTGTCAAAGAAGAGCTGCGTCACAAAGAAGCTCGCGCCGGCGTCCTGTTTTTGCTTGAGGTATTCGACCGAAGCGTTGAGGTCCTCACAGGCAATGTGGCCCTCGGGGTAGGCCGCGGCGCCCACGCAAAAGCCGGCGTCGACGAGCTCGGGGATGAGGTCGCGGGCGTAGGCGTAGTCCGAGGCAGGCTTGTCGTCCTCGGTCGCGCCAGCAGGAAGATCACCGCGCAGGGCCAGCACATTTTCTACGCCGGCGGAGCGGTATTCGTCGATCTTGGCGGCGATGTCGGCATGCGTGCGGCCAACGCAGGTAAGGTGCGCCACCGAGGGCGTATTGAATTCGCTCGTAATCATATGCGCGATGGGGGCGGTGGTGGCGCCGTTGCCCGAGCCGCCGGCAGAGCAGGTGACCGAGACAAAGCTCGGCGAAAGCTTGCACAGATTGCCTGCCACTTCGCGAGCCGTGTCGAGGGTCAGCTCGCCCTTGGGCGGGAACATCTCAAACGAAACGGGTGCGGTGCCCTGGGATGCTGCCTGCTTAAAAACCTCGTCGACGCGCATATCGTGCTCCTTTAGATACGTAATAGTGTGATGTGTTGTAAGGATTCTACAGCACCACTGTGTCACGGTGGAGTTTCACTCGCTATTCGGGGATACCAATCAAAGATGCCTTGCTATCGACATTCCCTATAACAACGCAGCTCATTGGGGGCGGGGTTATAAAGACTGGTATCTGATGCGAAATACCAGTTAATAGAGCCCCATCCCAAATTGACTACCCTTAAACCATGGGGAGAGGTCTGCAATTTATACAGTTGATTGGCTGTTGAGGGCGGCAACGCCGCCGCGATGCGGTAACCTCATTGATTGGTTTCGTGACAGCAACATAACGGTAATGTTGCGGAAACACGACGAGCCTAATCTATGACTCGTTCGTTAGTAATCAACACCGCTTCTCACGCGGTGCCGATACGAAGGGAGTTCCGTATGGCCGAACTTACTGACCGCTTCGGGACCATGGTGTTCTCTGAGGAAGTCATGAAGGACTACCTCCCCAAGGACATTTGGAAGCGCCTTGCTGCAACCCTCGAGGACGGTGAGCCGCTCGACCTGGATGTGGCCAACGCCGTTGCCCACGCCATGAAGGTCTGGGCCATCTCCAAGGGCGCGACGCACTACGCGCACTGGTTCCAGCCGCTTTCGGGCATTACTTCCGAGAAGCACGACAGCTTCCTCGAGCCCAACCACGACGGCACCGCCATTACCAAGTTTACGGGCAAGAACCTCATTCAGGGCGAGCCGGACGCCTCCAGCTTCCCCAACGGCGGCCTGCGCGCCACCTTCGAGGCCCGTGGCTACACCGCTTGGGATCCCACCAGCCCCGCCTTTATCAAGGACGATGTCCTGTGCATCCCCACGGCTTTCTGCTCCTACACGGGCGAGGCCCTGGACAAGAAGACCCCGCTGCTGCGTTCCATGACTGCGCTCTCGCGTGAGTCCAAGCGCGTTTTGGCGCTGTTTGGCAAGACCCCCAAGAAGGTCGTTCCTTCCGTGGGCGATGAGCAGGAGTACTTCCTGATCAAGAAGGACGCTTACCGCAAGCGCAGGGACCTGGTCATCACCGGTCGCACCCTCTTTGGCGCTGCCCCCTGCAAGGGCCAGGAGCTCGAGGAGCACTACTTTGGCGCTATCCGCCCCACCGTCTCGGCCTATATGAAGGACCTGGACGATGAACTGTGGGCGCTCGGCATTCCTGCCAAGACCAAGCACAACGAGGTCGCTCCCTGCCAGCATGAGCTCGCTCCTGTCTATGGCGAGGTGAACGAGGCCATCGACCAGAACCTGGTCATGATGGAGAAGATGAAGCTCATCGCCTCCCGTCACGACTTGGTCTGCCTGCTGCACGAGAAGCCCTTTGAGGGCATCAACGGTTCGGGCAAGCACAACAACTGGTCGCTTGGCACCGAGTCCGAGAACCTGCTCGACCCGGGCGACACCCCGCTCGACAACCTGCAGTTCATCGTCTTCCTCACCGCGGTGATCGAGGCCGTCGATAACTATCAGGAGCTCCTGCGTGCCTCCGTTGCCTCGGCCGGCAACGATCATCGTCTGGGCGCCAACGAGGCTCCTCCGGCGATTATGTCCATCTTCCTGGGCGACCAGCTTACCGAGGTCGTCGAGAAGATCATCGATGGCAAGGCTTCCGTCCATGCCACGCGCGGCGTGCTCGACCTGGGCGCCGATACCCTGCCCAAGCTGATGCAGGACAACACCGACCGCAACCGCACCTCCCCGTTTGCCTTCACCGGCAACAAGTTCGAGTTCCGTGCCTGCGGCTCCGAGCAGAACGTCTCCGACTCCAACCTGGTGCTCGATGCCGCCGTGGCCAAGTCGCTCAAGTCCTTCGCCGACGCACTCGAGGGTACGCCCGAGGATAAGTTCCAGGACGCCGCGCTCGAGTACTGCAAGAAGGTGCTGACCGATCACCAGCGCATCCTGTTCTCCGGCGACGGTTACTCCGACGAGTGGCCCATCGAGGCCGAGAAGCGCGGCCTTGCCAACAACAAGACCACGGCCGACGCTCTTCCCGCCTTTGTTTCCGATAAGGCTATCGCGCTCTTTGAGGAGACGGGCGTCCTGACCAAGGCCGAGGCTCAGTGCCGCTATGACTGCAAGCTCGAGAAGTACAACAAGCTCATGAACATCGAGGCCACCACGATGGTTCGCGAGGCGCGTCGTACCTATCGTCCGGTCATTACCGCCTATGCCACCAAGGTCGCTAAGGGCCTTGAGACTATTCGTGCCGCCGGTGCTGAGGCCGCCATGCAGTGCGAGCAGAACACGCTCAACAAGCTCTGCAACGGCATCACCGCCATCAACGACTCCATCAAGGCGCTCGACGCCGTACATCAGAAGGCCGAGGCTCTCGATGGCCAGGAGCAGGCCAACGTGTACGCGCACGAGGTCGTTCCTGCTATGGATACGCTGCGCGCCGCCGTGGATGCCATGGAGGAGATCGTGGCAGCCGACTACTGGCCGGTTCCGACCTACGACGACATCCTGTTCTACGTGTAGGGCGTAACTGACATATCGTCACGGTATTGAGCCGGGGTCCGCATCGCGCGGGCCCCGGCTATTTGTTTGCGAAGGACGCTTTGGAGTCCGTTTTGCCGCCGATTTGCCGGGATCCGCACCCTGTCGGGTTCGAATCCCGGCATATCGGTAGCAAAAAGCCCGCTACCGAATTGGTAACGGGCTTCTCAGATTTTGTGGTGCCCCCAGCGGGATTCGAACCCGCGATATCCACCTTGAAAGGGTGGCGTCCTTGGCCGCTAGACGATGGGGACAGCGGGGAAGAGTATAGCAGACTTTTTTGCCGGCGCGTATATCGTTGGCAAACTGGAAAACCACCACAAAGGTGCCTGTCCCCTTTGTGGTGGTGAGGTGCTAGGAGAGGAGCTTCATGGCGGCGTCGTGGGCGGCGTGCTCGTAGGTGTCGTCGAGGGGTTTGAGCGGCAGCAGGGCGGCGGCCTGTGTGTCGCCACGGCGCTCGAGGGCGTGCGCGATGAGCCAGTCGGCGAGTTCGGGGTTCTTGGGCAGCGCCGGGCCATGCAGGTACGTGCCGATGACACCCTTGTAGATGAGACCCTCAAAGCCATCGTCGCCGTTGTTGCCGGTGCCCGTGACGACGGACGTTCCGAGCGGCGTGGCATCGGCGTCCAAAAGCGTGCGGCCACCGTGGTTCTCGAATCCCACAAAGGGCTCGGGTGCCAGGTCGGTCTTGACGGCGACGTTGCCGATCAGGCGGTCGGAGCCGCGTACGGTCTCGGCGGCAATGACGCCCAGGCCCTCGATGCGATTTTCGCCCATATAGTACGAACGGCCGAGCAGCTGATAGCTGCCGCAGATGGCGAGCAGCGAACCGCCGTCCTCAACATAGGCTGCGACCTTGTCTTTTTGGGCGAGCAGCTCGTGTGCCACGGCTAGCTGGTCGCGATCGGATCCGCCGCCCATCATGACGATATCGGCATCATGCAGATCGAGCACCTCGCCCATGCGGACCTCATCCACGCGAACGGGGATGCCGCGCCAGGCGCAGCGGCGCTCGAGGGCGATGACGTTGCCGCCGTCGCCATAGAGGTTGAGGGCATCGGGATACAGGTAGACGATGCGCAGCGGGCGCGAGAGCTCGACTGGCGCGATATCGGTGGGGACAGCGCTACCATCGGCGCGCGTTACGGCGTGGGAGGCGACCGAACTTGCATCGGTGCCTTTGAGCCCGTCGAGTTCTTTGACCAGCGGCGGGAAGGCCGTGTAGTTGGCGACGGCGTAGAAGGTGTCATCGGCGGCCTCGTCTGCCATGGCGCCAATTGCCTGCGCGACGTCCGAGATAATGGCGGCGTCGATGCCGGCGTACTTGAGGCGCACCTGCATATCGTGTGCACGCGTGCCGCCGGCAAAGGCGACAAGCCCCGAGGTATCGGCGATGCGCTCGAAGTCGACATCGTAGATCCACGAGACATCGTGGCCGTCGGCATCGTTATCGTTTAGGAAGAAGGCGCAGAGCCTGCCACCTGCCGTTTTAATGGACTGGATCTGGCGATCGAAGCCCACGGGATTCTTGGCCAGGTTGGCCTCGACGGTGCGGCCGGCAATATCCCAGCGGCCCATGCGTCCGCCGGCGGGCACGTAGGCATTAAGCGTGGGCTGCAGGTGCGCCGCGTCCACGCCCAGCTCGCGCGCCGCAAAGAAGGCGGCGGCAACGTTATAGACCATGTACAGGCCGTTGTAGCGCGTGGCGATGTGCGTTGCGGGTGCGTCGGTATCGGGTCCAAAGACAAGGTCAAAGCCGTAGCCGTCGCAGCCGAGCTCCACGCCCGTCACGCGACGGACAAGCGCAGGGCGGGCCCAGCCGCACGAGGGGCAATGGTATGCGCCGAGCTGTCCGTACTGCACATAGTCGTACTCCAACGGCGCGTTGCACTGTGAGCAAAAACGCGAGTCGCTAATGCGGTCGGACTCGGTGCCCGTGGCGCCGTCGATGCCAAAGGCGATGCTTGCGTTGGGAACGCGCGCGGCGATCGCGGCACACAGCGGGTCGTCTGCGTTGTAAATGAGCGTCGTTGCCGGCGAAAGCTCCAGCGCGTGGGCGATGACATCCTGAGTGTGGTCGATCTCGCCGTAGCGGTCTAGCTGGTCACGGAACAGGTTGAGCAGCACAAAGTACGTCGGCTTGAGCTTGGGCAGAACGCGTACGGTGTAGAGCTCGTCGCACTCAAAGACGCCTACGCGCTTGCTGCTGGCGGTTCGCCTAAGGTTGCCGCGCGCCTCGAGCAACGCGCCCACCACGCCCGGCTCCATGTTGTTTCCGGCGCGGTTGCATACCACGGTGGCGCCGCTGGCGGCAACGGCGTCGGCGATGAGGTTGGATGTGGTGGTCTTGCCATTAGTACCGGTGATCACCACACTGCGGTCGACAAGGCCCGCGAGGTCGCTTAGCAGCTCGGGGTCGATCTTCATGGCGATGCGGCCGGGAAGCACGCCACCCTGGCGTTTGAGGACAGAGCGCAGTCCCCAGCGGGCGATATCGCTCGAGGTGCAGGCGAGAGATGAGCGGAGGTTCATGAAGCCGTTCCTAACATAGATGACATGGTCGGGGCGATCGCGTCGCTAAAAGCCGTAGCGGCGCGCAAATTCCTGGGCAAGCTGCGATACATCTTCGCAGGCGTTGGCCCAGGGGGCAAAGTCGGGGGTGTCCGAGATAATACCGTCGGCTTCCCAAACCGCCTGGTGCGAGAGGTCCCAGGGGTCGCGCGGCTCGGGTCGGCAGGGAAGATACGGCGTCTGGTACATGGGGTTCAGCAAGAAGAACGCGCCGCCCTCGCAACGGTTAGCGAACTCACGCAGCGCGCGCGTCGCCGGGCGCATCTTGTTCGTTTTGAACAGCAAGATCGTGCGGGCGAGCAGGTACCAAGGAGAGTTTTCGAGTGCGTCTGCCCCCATCTGCTCCTCGAGCTGGTGGGCCAGGGCAAAAAAGCCGTCCTGGTCTTCTAGGCGGGCGAGGGCGAGCAGCACGGTGCCGGCGGCCCGGGTAGGATAGCCTTCCGCCTTAAGAACGCGGCGAGCATAGTTGGCGGCGGCGCGGTAACGAGCGCTCGCCATGCACAGCTGCGAGATGGCCTCGAGTGTGTGAAGCCACCCGATAAGGGCCGGCTCGCTCACGGTAAGGTCCGCTGCGGTGACACCGTCGGCCAAAACATTATTGGCCCAGTAGTGCGGGGCCTCCATATCAAACCCGGGCACGCCCTGTTGCAAGTAGTCGGCCGTGCTCGTCTCGAGCTTCATCAGGTCGCCCAGGCAGGCGTCGACGGGCGTGTCCGCCAAAATGATGGCGAGCAGCTGGGCATCGACGGCCAGCGCATCGATGCGGACGATCTTGAGCAGCTCATCACGCATATCGTCGAACAGGCGGTTGCGCGTCTGCTCAAACTCCTCGTCGCTGCCCATGTCCTCGATGCGATGGAGCTCGTCGAGCAGGTGGCGATGAACACCGGCATAGGACAGCAGCGCCTGAGCATGCTCGGACTGCGCATACTTTTGGGGATTCGCGCTAATGTCGTTATGGACAAGCTCGCGTGCTGCATCGGTGAGCTCGGGGTGCGACGCCAGATAGGTGCGCTCCAGGTAGGCGGGGATGTAGACGCTCGGATCCATTAGAGGTCTCCTCCCTTAAACGGCAAGCCCTGCTCGGCCGCCCGCAGTATGCGCTCGTCGATCTGGGAGCGCACGATGTCGTTGGTGGCGACCCAGGCGGCAAAGCTGGCGTTGTCGGGCGCGCCCAGGCCCTCCTGCAGTACCGGCGTCGCCTCGGAGAGTGCAAGGACGAGCTCGTCGGTGGAGCCTGCACCCACGTTGACGCGGGCATAGACGCCATCGGGAAACTCGGTTTGGAAGTAGAGCGCCTCGGCTGCGTGCGGGCACGAGCGCGCAAGGATACGCAGGTGGTGCTCGGCACCCTCGTAGTCCAGCTCGCGCCAGGCTGCGCTCATCAGCGCGATGAGCGTCCACGGGTCCAAGTCACGCTCCGCGTCCTTGGGACGACGGCGCAGCGGCGTGTTGGCGAGATAGGGGACGGAGTGGGCAGAGCGAAAGCGCTTGAGTTCCTCGGCGGGGTATTCGAGCTTTGCCATGGCAAGCATCGCAGTATGGCGGACGCCGGCGGGGTCGTTGGGCGCAAAGTCCAGGCTGCGATTCGCGGCATCCAACGACATGCGATAGCGTCCGCTAATGAGGGAGCGCGATGCAAGGGCGGCAAGCCAGCGCAGGTAGGGGCGGCGCATAAGGTCGCCTGCGGCTTCACGCTCGTAGGGGTCCTGCGCCGAGGCAATCTTGAGCGCCAGATCGTGCTCCACCTCGTCGCACTTGGACACCAGATATTGCACGTATTCCTCGTTGGAGTCAGCGGTGAGGGCCGTCAGCATGCGCTGCGCATCCCAGTTGGCCGGATCGAGTGCGGCGGCCTCGCGAAGCATGTTCTCGGCAGCGGCCTCTTCCTGCTCGGCTTGGGCATCGTCGGGGATAAAGGGAATGCGGTAGTCGACGGCCTCGACCACCTTGGCAATCAGATGCCCGGCGCGGTCGCGGTCGTGCACGATGAGCGGCGCGGGGTTGCGGGTGAATTGCTCCATCAGACGCTCGACGGCGGGGCCGTCGGTGAGCGGGATATTGTCGCGGCGCAAGGCCTCAAGAACGAGGCGATGGCAATCCTCTTGAATGGGATCGAATGCCATGGGGCCTCCTTTGCTGCGGTTAGGGTTCAAATGTCTCTATATAAGGTTCTAGTTTACCCGCATGTGGCACACCGGGGGTGCCGCACTTGGACATGCACCTTTGCACCACGAAGACGGATGTCGCACAAATGTCGGCACCTTGGACGACTGAGTGGTATCACGGTGCCGCAAACGGTCGATTTTTGGCGGCGAACGGGGCACATTTTGGAGGGGCACCGTCCTGCCCGGGATATGTGGTCAACCTTGATAAAACGTTTGCCCAGCTTGGGAGTATGAATGCCCCACAAGGGTCTTCAGGGATAGAAAAAACGTTTCATCATTGTCGGCTTTAGGTGAATAACTGACCAACCAGAACGGTAAAATAGTGTTTGTCTGAGCGTTGAGACGTTTAGACATCGCGCATTGTCATCGCCGGCAACGCGCAAAACGGTCCTAACGGAGCCAATCGGGTGCTCCGTTATATACGCAAGTCTAAGAGGGGCTTGTTTAGGAGGCACAGTATGGGACGTTTTACCAATCCTCGCGATCTGTACTTTGGTGAGGGCGCTCGCCACGAGGTGAAGAACCTCAAGGGCAAGAAGGCCATCATCGTTTCTGGCGGCAGCTCTATGCGCCGCGGCGGGTTCCTGCAGGACGTTGAGGCCGACCTCAAAGAGGGCGGCTTCGAGGTCAAGCTGTTCGAGGGCGTCGAGTCCGATCCGTCCATCGAGACGGTCATGAAGGGCGCCGAGGCCATGCGCGAGTTCGAGCCCGACTGGATTATCGCCATCGGCGGCGGCTCGCCCATCGATGCCGCTAAGGCCATGTGGGTCTTCTACGAGTATCCCGAGGAGTCCTTCGATAACATCATCCAGCCGTTCAGCTTCCCTGAGCTGCGTCAGAAGGCTCACTTCTGCGCTATCTCCTCTACCTCCGGTACCGCTACCGAGGTTACCGCCTTCTCCGTCATCACCGACTACGCCAAGGGCATCAAGTACCCGCTGGCCGACTTCAACATCACCCCTGATGTCGCCATCGTCGACCCCGAGCTCACCTACACCATGCCTGCCAAGCTGTGCGCTCACACCGGCATGGATGCTCTGACCCACTGCATGGAGGCCTACGTTTCTACCTTCGCCTCTATGTTCACCGACGCCAACGCCCTGCACGGCATCCGCGAGATCGTCGAGTGGCTGCCCAAGTCCTATGCTGGCGACCATGAGGCCCGTCAGCACATGCATGAGGCTCAGTGCATCGCCGGCATCGCCTTCTCCTCGGGCCTGCTGGGCATCGTTCACTCCATGGCTCACAAGACCGGTGCAGCCTTTGAGAACGGCCACATCATCCACGGTGCTGCTAACGCTATGTACCTTGGCAAGGTCATCCAGTGGAACTCCAAGGATCCGCGCGCTGCCGAGCGTTACGCTTACGTGGCCAAGGAGATCCTGCACCTTCCCGGCGAGACCAACGAGGAGCTTATCGCTGCGCTCGTCCAGAAGATCCGCGACCTCAACGACCAGCTCAACATTCCGCAGTCCATCAAGGATTACGCGAATGGTGGCGTGAAGGTCGACGCCGAGAACCCGCAGATGGTTTCCGAGGAGGAGTTCCTCGCCAAGCTCCCCGAGATCGCCGCGAACGCCGAGCAGGACGCCTGCACGCCTGAGAACCCGCGTGAGACCAAGGCTGCCGACTTCGAGAAGATTCTCAAGGCCTGCTACTACGACACCGACATCGATTTCTAATCGACTCTTGTTATCGTAACGAGGGGCTCCGCACGTATCTGTACGGAGCCCCTTTCTTTTTTCTTTTAGAGAATGGGATAGTTATGGCTGCAATTTTCAATAGCCCCAGCAAGTACATCCAGGGTCCGGACGAGCTCGCCAAGCTCGGCTCCTATGTCGAGCCGCTCGGCGCTAAGGCCCTCGTCATCGTGACGCCTTCGGGCAAGAAGCGCGTCGGTGCCAAGATCGAGGGCGGTTTTGCCGAGGCTAAGGCCGAGCTGCTGTTTGAGGACTTTAACGGCGAGTGCTCCAAGGGCGAGGTCGATCGCCTGGTTGCGCTCGCTCGCGACAACGGTTGCGACATCATCGTCGGCGTCGGTGGCGGCAAGATCCTCGACACCGCGAAGGCCGTCGCCTATTACCTGGAGTCCCCGGTTATCATTTGCCCCACCATTGCTTCGACCGATGCCCCGTGTTCGGCGCTTTCGGTGCTCTACACCGACGATGGCCAGTTCGATAAATATCTCTTCCTTAAGGCAAACCCCAACATTGTCCTGATGGATACGACGGTTATCGCGGCGAGCCCGGTGCGCCTGACGGTTTCCGGTATGGGCGATGCGCTCGCAACCTACTTTGAGGCCCAGGCGACGCATGATGCCGACGGTGGCACCTGCGCTGGCGGCAAGGGCGGCATGGCCGGTCTGGCGCTCGCCAAGCTTTGCTACGAGACGCTTATGGCCGATGGCGTCAAGGCCAAGGTCGCGCTGGAGAAGGGTGCGCTCACGCCTGCCGTCGAGCATATCATCGAGGCCAACACGCTGCTCTCCGGTATTGGCTTTGAGAGCTCGGGCCTTGCTGCTGCTCATGCCATCCACAATGGCCTGACGATGCTGCCCGAGTGCCACGGCATGTATCACGGCGAGAAGGTCGCCTTTGGCACCATCGTCCAGCTGGTACTCGAGGATGCTCCGACTGAGAAACTCGAGGAAGTCTTGGGCTTCTGCATTGAGCTGGGCCTGCCGGTCACGATGAAGGAACTTGGCGTTGCCGAGCTTACGCGCGAGCAGGCCATGATTGTTGCCGAGGCCGCCTGCGCGCCCGATGACACCATGTGCAACATGCCGTTTGAGGTGACGCCCGAGATGGTCGCAAACGCCATCCTGGGTGCCGACGCGCTGGGTCACTACTATCTCATGGATGAGTAAATCAAGCTAAGGAAGGGGCAAAGCCAGCAGACGGCTTTGCCCCTTTTTGCTATGGTGCAAAGGGGGCAGGTTACTTTGCACCAATCGTTGTTTGATGAAGGGCGGATTCTCGTATGGCGCTTCCTATGGTTTACGGCGGTCCCGGTCGGTATGTTCAGGGGCCGGGCGAACTTTCGCGTCAGGGCAGGTATTTGTCATGGTTGGGCTGCGCTGCCTATGTCTTGTTTGACCAGGGCACCGAGGATCGGCTGTGCAGGCAGATCGTCGATGGATTTCTGGATGAAGATCTAAGCGAGCCGTTCTTTAAGATTTACAACGGTCCGTGTACGGAAGATGCCGTTGTCGAAATGGCCAAGGAAGCCCGGGCCGAGTATTGCGACATGGTGGTGGGCATTGGCGGCGGCAAGATGCTCGATATCGCCAAGGCAGTAGCGTTTTATGCCGAGTTGCCGTTGTGCGTATGCCCCACGGCGGCTTCGATGGACGGTCCGTGCAGTGCGATTTCGGTGCTGTATCACGAGGATGGGTCGTTCGACCGCTACCTGATGCTCGAGAAGAATCCAGATCTGGTCGTGGTCGATACCAACGTGGTCGCAGCGGCCCCACTGCGTATGACGGTCGCTGGTATGGGCGATGCGCTGGCAACGTACTTCGAGGCGCGTTCGTGCGCCGCGGCGCACGGCACCAACGAGCACGGTGGCGCGCCGGGGCACTTGGCTCTGGTTGCGGCTCGTGCCTGCTACGACACACTTATGGAGTGCGGTGTCGCTGCCAAGCGCGATCTCAAAAAGGGGCGTACGTCGCCAGCGGTTGAACGCCTGATCGAGTGCAATATTTTGCTCTCGGGTGTCGGCTTTGAGAGTGGCGGCTTGGCGTTGGCGCATGCCATCGCCAACGGGCTGACGATTCTGCCCGAGTGCAAGGCCATGCATGGTGAGGCCGTGGCATTTGGTCTGGTGGTGCAGCTGCGCCTAGAGCGTGCGCCCGAGCTTGATCAGGTGCTCGAGTTTTGCCAGCGCGTCGGTCTGCCGACGACGCTTGAGGGGCTGGGGCTTGGTGAGATTACCGATGCCGATTTGCTGAGCGTTGCCGACGCAACTTTTAAGAACGAGCGCAACATGGCCAACGAACAGACAAAGGTGACCAGGCAAAAGCTCGTGCAGCTCATGCGCGAGGCATAGTTTGGCGCTTGATTGACCTTGTGCAATCGAGGCGGCGATAGGCCATGGGCTATTTGCCGCAAAGATGCTCCGCGTGTAATTTGCCCGAGGCGTGGGCCGATAGCGTATCATTATCTCTTGCTTGTTTGCACTGCTCAGGGAGGGGCCGCGCATGGCGCAAGAACACGATCTGTTTGATGACATTATCGAGATCAGTAAGGGTTTCGACTTTCTTAAAAACCCGCTTGGCGGTGTGACCGATGCGCTCGATCCGTCGGCGCCGCAGTGGAATCCTGCCGACTACAAGGAGCGTCCGCGCGGCAACACCATTCCGTGCTTGACCTGCAAAAACGAAAAGAGCGGCTGCACCGCGTGCATGGACGTGTGCCCGGTCAACGCTATCGAGGTCGATGAAGACGCCATTGAGATCCTCGACTCCTGTCGTAAGTGCGGCCTGTGCGCTGCCGCCTGTCCGACTGAGGCGATTATTTCGCCGCGTCTGGCGCCCAAAAACCTTTACGACGACATTGTCTCGGCGGCTACGAGCCACGAGACCGCCTACGTTACCTGCACGCGTGCCCTTAAGCGCATGCCGCGCGAGAACGAGGTTGTTGTCGCCTGCGTGGGCGATATTACGGCCGAGACCTGGTTCTCGGTACTGGCGGACTATCCCAACGTGAGCGTGTACCTGCCACTGGGCGTGTGCGATAAGTGCCGCAACACCGGCGGTGAGGACATCCTGGGCGAGGCGATTGCGAAGGCCGAGGAGTGGGCCGGCACGGGCATGGGTCTGGAGGTCGATCCCAAGAGCCTCAAATGTCATAAGCGCCGCGAGTACGAGCGCAAGGAGTACATGGAAAAGATCGCCCGCACCACGGGCCTTACCGTGACAAAGCTCAATCCGGCAACGGCGGCACTGGCCTCGGTGACGCAGAAGCTCAAAGCCCATCGCCATCAGATTACCCAGTTGGAGCGTACGCTCAACACCATGTGCGGCACCACGACGACCAAGCGTCGCCGTTCGCTCACGCACGGGCGGCAGCTGGTGCTCTCGACGCTGCAAAACCACCCCGAGCTTGCCCAGAACATGCAGGTGAGCACGCCGGAGTGCGATTTTGACAAGTGCACGTCGTGTGGCGAGTGCGTCAACGTATGCCCCACGTTTGCCTGCGATCTGGTGGGAAGCGGCCGCTTTGCACTGGAATCCACGTATTGCCTGGGTTGCGGAGCCTGCGTCAAGGTGTGCCCCGAGCATGCGCTCAAGTTAGTTAAGCATGACGCGTCCAATCTGGTCGTCGTCGATCCCGAAGCCGAGGAAAAGGCCGCCCAGAAGGCGAAGGCTCACGAAGAAGCTGAGAAGGTCAAGGCCGAGGCAAAGGCCAAGCTTGACAAGATGCTCGACCAGGTGGAAAAGCTCGCGGACTAGTCAGCGACCTCTATCTCTGCTTCATTCGTGCCGCCGTGGCGTCCGGGTTCGCCCAGATGCTGCGGCGGCGCTATACTTATGCAGTTTGAAGTACCTGTATCAAAAGGAGCTGTCGTGTCCCTTTCCATCGGTATCGTGGGCCTGCCCAACGTGGGCAAGTCGACGCTGTTCACCGCGCTTACCAAAAAGACCGGCCTTGCCGCCAACTACCCGTTCGCCACGATCGACCCCAACGTGGGTATCGTCGATGTGCCCGATAGCCGCCTGCAAAAGCTCGCCGACATCGTCAACCCGGGTCGCATTGTGCCGGCTACGGTCGAGTTCGTCGACATCGCAGGTCTGGTGAAGGGCGCTAACGAGGGCGAGGGTCTGGGCAACCAGTTCTTGGCAAACATCCGCGAGACCGACGCCATCTGCGAGGTCGTGCGCTACTTTAAGGACCCCAACGTCATGCGTGAGGTGGGCCGCACCGGCGAGTTCGTCGATCCCGCCGGCGATGCCGACACCATCATGACCGAGCTCATCTTGGCCGACATGGGCACGCTCGAGAAGCAGCTGCCCAAGCTCGAGAAAGAGGCCAAGCGCGACAAGGAGCTCATGCCCAAGTTCGAGGTTGCCAAGCGTCTGCTTGCCTGGCTCAACGAGGGCAAGCGCGCCGCATCCATGGAGATGACCGACGAGGAGCGCGCCGCTGCCAAGGGCCTGTTCCTGCTCACCATGAAGCCCATCCTGTATGTGGCCAACGTAGACGAGGACATGCTCAACGAGGACCTGGCACCCATCGACGGTGTCAAGCCGCTGCCGATCTGCGCCAAGATCGAGGCCGAGCTTTCCGAGCTCGATCCCGAGGACGCTGCCGACTACCTGGAGAGCCTGGGCCTGGAGCAGCCCGGCCTGGACGTGCTCGCGCAGGCAGCCTACAAGCTGCTCGGCCTGCAGTCGTTCTTTACGGCCGGCGAGATGGAGGTCAAGGCCTGGACGGTGCGTCAGGGCGCGACCGCCCCGCAGGCCGCCGGCGTCATCCACACCGACTTTGAGCGCGGCTTTATTAAGGCCGAGGTCATTGGCTACGACGATTACATCGAGCTCGGTGGCGAGCAGGGCGCCAAGGCTGCCGGCAAGCTGCGTATTGAGGGCAAGGACTATGTTATGGCCGATGGCGACGTCGTGCACTTCCGCTTTAACGTGTAAGGACGACGCATATGTTTAAATATGGCAAAAAAGCTGGCTACATGGGTATTGCGCTGCTCGTACTTGCGGTGATTCCGCTGGTGGTCGCAGCGTGTGTTATCCCCAACATTGGTCCCGAGGTGGCAACAAAGTTTAATGCTGCCGGCGAGGCGACGCGCTGGGGCAAGAGCTACGAGCTGCTGGCGTTGCCGGTGCTCAATCTGCTGCTGAGCGTGGCGACGTACTTTACGGCGGGACGCCAGGCAAAAAACAACGATGACTCCGCCGCCATGGCACGCATCGTGTGCGAGCGCTACCTGCGCAACGGTTGCATCACGGGTGTATTTCTCAACGTAATCAACGTCTACTTTATGTATTCGGCGATTACCGGTATGGGCTTTGGCCTGGGCTTTTAGCTTGCGCCTTTAGGCAACGAGCCTGCAAGCATATTCGATGGCTGCTGCGAGGCCGCCGCTCGATCGTGGTTGAAAGACCATGTCGGCGGCGGCCTCGTTTTCGGATCCGGCACCGCGAAGGGCGAGCGCGACGCCGGCTTCCAGGAGAAGGGGCAGGCCACGCTGGCTGGTTACGATTACGGCAGCCTGATTGAGCGAGCGGCTGTGCGCTTGGCATTGGATGGCAAGCGCACCTTGCGCCGGACAAGGGACCAGAACGGCGGCGACGCGACTTGATAGCAATGCAAATGCTGTGCGCTCATCGGGCGAAAGATATTCTGCTTCAACGACGACGAGCTTGGGCGGTGCGCTGTTTGTGCGAAGCGTGGCTCGGTACGTGCGGACCGAAGAACCCGACATAGAAAACTCCTGTGTATTCGGCAAAACGTAAACTATAGTTTACGTTTATGTTCGGCTCCATTTCAAACTCGGCTGCATGGACGAACGTGCGAAACAGATTCTTGGCAGGCGGGTCGAAGAGACACGCAGAGACCTTGGTATCTCCAAGGTTGATTTTTGTGTGGCGACAGGAATCAGCCGACCCTACCTCGACCGAATCGAAGATGGGACGGCAAATTTCACGCTCAAGGTTCTATTTAAGATCGCGCCCGCACTCGGCATGACGGTGTCAGAGCTTCTCGAGGGTATCGAGTAGCCTTTTTTTGCTAGATTTGCCGTTTGCTGAACGGGTCCCCCCGACGGCGGCGTGCAAAAACGCGAGTATTCAGCATCCCTCAATAATTTGACGGCAGCCGGGGCCACAAATACGACGCGTAATGTTTTGGATTATCCACAAAATTCAATAATATGAGGAATAACAAGCGCGCGGAACGAGTCTTTCGAGTCGAAAGGCAATTTACAGCCAGCGGTTTTAACGTTCCCGGAAGGGGCGGATGCTGAAAACTCCGCTTTTTGCACGTTCCGAGGGGTATCACGTGCCCTACAAGGCCCAAAGAGGCGGATTTTGTTTTAGCTACGCCATCGGGATGCGGTCGTGGTTGACTTGGCTGTAGAACAGGCGCTGAATCTCGGCCGCATCACGTGACTGGCCGAGTGCCCACATGGTCTTGGCCACGAGCGTCTCGGTGGTCATGTCGTCGCCGCGCAGAATGCCCGGATGATCCGCGTAAGCACGGCCGACCTCATAAACGCCCAAATCGAGGCCCTCTTCGGGGACCTGCGTGGTCATAACGACAGTACGGCCCGAATCGACCCAGCGGAAAATCGCCTCCTGGAATGACTCGCCCGACTCACCAAACTCGGGGATACCGCCAATGCCAAAGGTCTCCAGAATCATGGCGTCGTAGCTATCGGCAAGGGCGTCCAGGATACCCGGGTTCACGCCGGGTGTCAGCTTAAGGACAAACACGCGCGGGTCGATACTGTCGTAGAAACGAACCGGATTCTCATTCTGGTGAGTGCCGTGAAGCCCGTTGCGCACAATGCGGTCGTTGCGGATGTAGGCAATGGGCGGATAGTTGACACTAATGAACGCGTTAAAGCTCATGGTGCGCTGCTTGCGGGCACGCGTGCCGGCAATGGCTACGCCGCCAAACACGATTGAGACGTCGTGCGAGTGCTCGTCGAGCGCATAGAGCAGGCTCTGGTACAGGTTGAGCTTGGCGTCGGTAAATGGATTGCCCATGGGCTTTTGCGAGCCGGTGAGCACGATGGGCTTGGGGCTGTCCTGAATCAGGTAGGAAAGCGCTGCCGCGGTGTAGCTCATGGTGTCGGTGCCGTGCAGAATCACGAAGCCGTCGTGGTCGGCATAACCCTCGACGATGACGTCGCGGATACGCATCCAGTCGCTCGGGCGCATATTGGTGCTGTCGATGTTCATGGGCTGCACGACGTCGAGCTCGCAGAGGCCCGAGATCTCGGGGACGCTCTGGGCGAGCTCCTCACCGGTCAGGGCGGGGGAGAGGCCGTTGCCGTCCTCGGTCGATGCGATGGTGCCGCCCGTGGCGATGAGAAGGATGCGCTTCATGCTGGTATTCCTATCGTATTTGCCGCCGCAGAGGCGGAGTCGTTCGGCAGTATTGTGGCACAGGGCGTCCAATGTTCAAACGTATTACATCATCTGTAACGTTTGGTAACACTTCAATTGCCGTCAAATAGGGGCCCTGGTCGTGCGTTTGCCGTGCGCTGATGGCTGCGAGGGACGAGAAACCCCATATAACGTGTACACTATGGAAGTTATTTTCGTTCATTCACGCGGGTGGGCACCGGCTCCCCGCCAACAAGAGGGGGAAACCATGGATCAAAAGGCTTCCGCAAAGGTCCTCGTACTCGACTTTGGTGCGCAGTACGGTCAGCTCATTGCCCGTCGCGTCCGCGACCTCAACGTGTATTCCGAGATCGTTCCCTGCGACATCTCGGCCGATGAGATTCGCGAGATGAACGCCTCTGCGCTCATCCTTTCTGGCGGCCCGGCCTCCGTGTACGCCGAGGACGCTCCGTCCATCGACCCCGCCATCTTTGACCTGGGCCTTCCCGTCTTGGGCTTTTGCTACGGTCATCAGATTACGGCCGTGACGCTCGGCGGCAAGGTCGGTCACTCTGAGGTGGGCGAGTACGGCCGCGCCACTATCACGCGCACTGCCGGCGCCAAGCTCTTTAACTCCACGCCCATGGAGCAGACCGTGTGGATGAGCCATCGCGACGCTGTTTCCGAGGTGCCCGAGGGCTTTACCGTTACCGCCAGCACCGACGTGTGCCCGGTTGCCGCCATGGAGTGCGTCGAGCGCAAGATTTTCACCACGCAGTTCCACCCCGAGGTCAAGCACTCCGAGTACGGTCAGCAGCTGCTGAGCAACTTCCTGTTTGAGATCTGCGGCCTGGAGCCCAACTGGAGCATGGACAACCTGGTCGAGACCATGACGGCCGAGTTCCGCGAGAAGGTCGGCGACGACCGCGTGATTCTGGCCCTGTCCGGTGGCGTCGACTCCTCCGTCGTGGCTGCGCTGGGCGCTCGCGCCGTGGGCAAGCAGATGACCTGCGTGTTCATCAACCACGGTCTGCTGCGTAAGGGCGAGCCCGAGCAGGTGGAGGAGGTCTTCACCAAGCAGTTTGACGTCGACTTTATCCACGTCCACGCCGAGGACCGTTATGCCGAGCTTCTGGCCGGCGTGACCGAGCCCGAGGAGAAGCGCCGCATCATCGGTACGCAGTTCTGGAAAGAGTTCTTCGCGGTTGCTCAGCAGCTTGAGACCGATGGTAAACCCGTGAAGTACCTGGCTCAGGGCACCATCTACCCCGACATCATCGAGTCCGGCGCTCGCAAGACGGGCGGCAAGACGGCCACCATCAAGAGCCATCACAACCTGATCCCGTTCCCCGAGGGCGTGCACTTCGACCTCATTGAGCCGCTCGACCACTTCTTTAAGGACGAGGTCCGCGCGCTTGGTCTGGCGCTGGGTCTGCCGGGTCACATCGTGTTCCGTCAGCCTTTCCCGGGCCCGGGTCTTGCCATCCGCATCATCGGTGCGGTCGACAAAGAGAAGCTCGAGATCCTCAAGAATGCCGACGCTATCGTGCGCGAGGAGCTCGACGCCTACAACCAGCGTCTGTTTGAGCAGACCGGCGAGCGCAACTCCGAGCACAGCTGCTGGCAGTATTTCGCGGTCCTGCCCGACATCAAGTCCGTTGGCGTCATGGGTGACGAGCGCACCTATCAGCGCCCGATCATCCTGCGTGCCGTCGAGTCCAGCGATGCCATGACCGCCGATTGGGCCAAGCTGCCCTACGACGTCCTGGCCCGCATCTCCGGCCGCATCGTTGCCGAGGTCCCTGGCGCCAACCGCGTATGCTACGACATTACGTCCAAGCCGCCCGCGACCATCGAGTGGGAATAACCGAACAAATGTTCTATTTTCCCATATCATAGCATGAATTTAGAGCCGTAGCAATGCTGCGGCTCTTTGCTTTTCGGAACAATCTCAGTTTCGTCATTCGGGCATCGTCCCCAATACGACCGAAGCCGAAAAAACTAACCCATCACCTACTTCGTCGCATGCTTGAAAGATTCCGAAACCGCCCCTACAGGTCGTATACACGCTTGATCAGCTCAATTCCCTCCTCGAGCGTCATTGGAACCCCCATCTGCTTCAGAGGAACGCCCTCGGCACGGACCTTCTCGCAAAACTCAGTCATATCGTTGCGAATCGAATCGGGCAGTGCCGACGACGTTCTCGGGGAGAAGAGCTGAGCCAACCTGAAAACATCCTTTTTGTGCTTCTTGATGTCGCTCGAATCGACCCTCTCGCCAGCGGCCTTACGCTTCGATAGATCGAGATAGGCCTTGGCCTTGAAAGGGACAAGGTGCACCTCGTCCAGAACCATGATCCCGTCGACCTCCTTGCAACCGGACTTCATGTAGGCGTAGTAGTCGTCATCGAGAAGGATAGCCGAAAGGCTCGACGCCTCTTCGCCCGCTGGCAGCGGGACGATTGTCAGCCCTTCTGGTTCCTTGATGAACGAGGGGGCTTTGCTAAACAGCTCCACCATGCTCGGGAAGCCAGCAACGCTCGGCTTGGTGAATCGATAGAAATGAACTCCCCCGGAGCCCCTCCATCCGCAATCGTAGCCGCCGTCCTTCACCAGCTTCCATATTGCCGCCGCAACCTCGGAAAAGCGGTTCTCGGCAATCAGGATGACGTCGATGTCCTTGGTGACCCTGAAGTCGAGATCCGCGTTGCTCAGGATGATGTCGCACGCCGTGCCGCCAATGATCGCATAGCAGTCCTCGAGGCCCTCCATGTATTCCGAGAACCGGCGTAGCCCGTAAACTTCGCTCACTGCCATAATTCCTCCCCAAAAATCGCGTTCAACTGGCCGATGACGCGCTCGTCGCCCTCGCCGACGAGCGTCAACGCAAGCGACACGTCGTCAACCGCATCTCCTCCTGCCACGAGCGGGTCGTACGCCCATACCTGGACCTGAACCGTCTCCTCATCGTGAAGCTCGCCAAGTTGGACCTCCTCGAACTCAAGTTCTTTGAAGGCCCTCCTCGATACCGCGCGCTGCTCGATTCGGGGGGCTGCCAGCATACTGCGCTGCGAAAGCTCGCTCACCCCCGCAAGCGGAAGCTGCGCCGTTTGCTCGTCTCTTTTCGCATACACGGCCCGCGCGACAGGATTCCGCAGGCATCCGATTGCACTTTTGACGAGATCGTTCCTGCTCGTGCTGCGTTCGATGACCACTGCGCGGCCGTTTTTGGACTTGCTTACGAGCCCCCTGCGAGACAGATCGTCGAGGGCCCTCGAGATGCTCGACGACGGCATGCCCGTCGCCCTCATCAGCTCTTCGGACGTTCGCACCTCTGGGTTGGCCAGCAGCGTAACCAGCACAGCCTGAGTACCTGGCGCCAGCACCTCCGGAAGAGAACGCGGCTCCCGTTTCGCGCTCGCAACGAAACCCAGCATCGGAAGGAAAGCCTGCCTGCCGGGAACGACGAACGGGATGCCCTGTGAAACGAGGGCCTTTCGCTGGCGCGCGTCGATCTGGGCGACGAGCGCAACCTGCAGGCCCGCCCTCGCCGACACTTGAGAGACGATCCTCTTGAGGTTGGGAAGCGAGACCTCCCCCTCGACCTCTGCCATAATGAAATCGACCCCGTTGCAGGAACACAGCCGATAGGATGCCGCCTTAGCAAGATAAAGCGGGAGGTCAGACGCTCCAGACCATTCGAACTCGGTCACGAAGAGGCCCATCTCATCTTTCAGGTATTTTATGGTATCGTTCATTACCAGTCCCTTTTGCATATTCCCATTTGCCTTGGGATTATACAATTTTGATTGGGATATTGCGAGGTTTGCATTTCTTGCCTGTCGATTCCGTATCGTTCCGCAGTTTTCAGCGGCGTGCGCCGTGTACGCTTTCCTGCTTTCTACACGAAGGTCAGGAGGAGGGTTTCGCAGAGAGGGCGCTCTAGGTTCTGCAGGGTTCTGTTAGTCCCGTATTCAGAAAAGGGACATATTGAGGGCGCGGCGCCCGCGGGGACAAATTGTCCCAGCGGCATGGGCGCTTCCCCTGGACGATGATTGTCTGACGCGCCAGCATCGATGCTGAATGCGAGTCCGCGTCTGCCCCTAGGTCTTCCAGACGTGCATCGCATCACCACCTGTGCCGTGTTTCTGCTGCGTTTGTGAAGGCAGGCTTGGCCGATAGGCTCGCACGGTTTCGGCGAGCTTGGAAAATCGTATTACCAGCGAACGCTTCACAGTGTCCGTACTAACGGACACTGTGCTTGCATAAACCCAGTTAATATATGGAATGCGGTATTGGATCCATTTTCCGGAAAGCGCTCATGGACCCATATGATCGGAAAGAACGCGCTCGGCAGCGCAGAGAAGGGATCGATCGCTGGGACATTTTGTCCCAATTCCGAATAGCGAACCGCCTTGGGATCACAAGACAACCTCATCCATTACTTGAGTGGTATAGACGGCAAACGAGGCACGAGATGGGGGTACAAAAGGAATCGGAGGGTTGCTACAGATTTTTCGACACAAAACCCGGTCCATTGAGATTCGTCACCGACTGTCTGATTTCCTATGTTCATGTCGACAAATAGGACAACCTCTCCCTTCGGCTCTTCTATAAATCGGTGCTTGCCAAGAATGGCCTTCGGAGCACTTCCACCACGCTTTCTTGCCCGAACCGCAGACGATCTCATCTGGCTTGAGGTCTACGTTCTTTTCCCAATCCCACTCCGCCAACAGGTCGGGATATCGAGAAGCGAGATCGTTATACCCCTTCAAGCAACGTTTGTTTGAGCAGTACGGACATCCAACGCCTTGCTTAACTCGGCTTTTTATTTGCGCTTCCCACTCGTGTCCCTTTTCGCAGAGCCACCAGGCCTTTGCATGACTGCCAGCGACCACTTCATTGGGTTTCTTATGCCCATTTTTGGTCGGATGCCATTGGGATGCAATTTCAGGTGCAGCACTCGCCAAATCGTTGAACCCCTCAAGAACCTTTTTTCCTGCACAATAAGAGCAGCCTTTACCATAAACACGATTGGCTACAGTCGCCTGATAGTGATGCCCTCGATCGCAGATCCACCACACCTTAGTGTCGGCTCCATTCGTAACATCCGAAGGCAAAATAATTCCATTCCTCTCGAAATCCCACTCTTTGCAAAGTTCTGGATGAGTAACGTCGAGACTGTCATGGGTCAGCAGATGCGTAACGTGTTTTGCTTTCCCTCTCTTCACTTTTGAACAGATTGGACAACCTTTGCCAAGCGTGCGGTTGGATACTGTGGCTCGGTATTCATGACCATTAGGGCAGACCCACCAAGGCTTGCGTTTCGTGCTTCCTCTGGTTACATCCCTGGGTGTCAAAGGCGCATTTTTTGTGGGATGCCATTCAGCAGCAATTTCAGGATTCGTGGTGGCAAGGTCACTGAAACCGACGAGCAGCTTCACGCCCGCGCAATAGGGACAACCATTACCACGACTTCGATTGTCTACCGAACTCTGCCACTCGTGCCCCTTCTCGCAAAGCCACCAGACCTTCTTGCCGCTAGATCGGCTGATCATTTCAGGCGTAAGGATGCCGTTCTTCGTCGGATGCCATTCCCTAGCAAGATCAGGATTGGTTGCTGACAAGCTGTTGGCCTTTTGCCCAGAAACATATTGGCTGTATATGGCGATCCTGTCACGTTCTATGTCCACATCAGGAACTTCGGCTAAACCAAGAAGCCGGCTGATTCGAGCAATAACATTAGGAATTTGAGAACCATTGATCGAGCTTTGGCAATATAAGGTTGTTTCGAAATCCTCTAGCACATCCTCGGCTCTCTTCACTTCTTTAATGCGTATGAGCTTAATGTCACGCTCGATAAAAAATTGGTCTTTTTTCTTCTCGCGCTCCTTTACCGCAAGCGAAGCATGCCAAAAGGCTCCGTCGTATTCGATGCCCGCATTCAACTCCGGAAGCCAAACATCAACCTCATACTTTCCGTCATATTGATATCTGTTGAAAGCAGGAGTGATTTTAGAGAAGTAGAAATACAATGCCTGCTCCGGAAAGCTCGTCTTGCCTTCCTTGGCGCAAACAGGACACCCCGTCCCAATGCTGCGATTTGCCGGCGTAGCCTGATACTCATGCCCAAAAGGACAAAGCCACCAAACCTTCTTCCTCGAACTTCCAGCAGCAATATCGGTAGGCTTCAAATTTCCATTTTTTGCAGGATGCCACTCAGACGCAATAACAGGATTGGTTGTCGCCAAGTCGTTATAGCCAGGCCAAACCATTTGATTGGAGCAATAAGGGCATCCCGCACCAGAGGTTCTCTGGCTTACCTCAGCTAACCATGTATGACCCTTATCGCATTGCCACCAGACCTTCTTATTGCTCCCCACCGTTACATCGGAAGGCTTTAAGTTTCCGTTAAGACTAGAAGCCCATTCGAGTGCTATATCCGGCCGATTGAATTGAAGGTCGTTGAATCCAGGCTTGACGACTTTTCGTGCGCAAACTGGACACGTATGGTTTTCGGCAGTCCGTTTATATACAGAGGCAGTCCAGCGATGACCACAAACATGGCAAACCCAACGAGATCGCAGATTCGAGAGGCAGGATATTTCAGAAGGCTGAGCTTCGTTCAGCTCATAATCCCAATCCTGCAGAAGTTCAGGAAACTTCTCCGCAAGGGAGCCGTTCTTTCTAAGAGCTGCTTCGCTGCGACGTTTCCCTTTATTCAGAGAGGCGCAAGCGGGGCAACCGCGGCCCTTCGTGCGGTTAAATACCGAGGCTTCCCATTCATGTCCACGCTCGCAGATCCACCAAACCTTCTTATGGGAGCCCCGAGTAACCTGATCTGGAGTGAGATCGCCATTTTTCGCAGGATGCCAGGTAGCAGCAATATCAGGTTCAACAGTTGCAAGATCATTGAAGCCGACGAGCGCTCGTCTACCAGAGCAATAGGGGCAACCTTGCCCTTTGCTCCTGTTGTTGGGACTTGCCTCCCACTCATGACCACGAGCGCAACGCCACCAGACCTTCTTCACGCTGCCGAAGGAAATCGAACCCGGCGTAAGCTCGCCGTTCTTAGTAGGATGCCATTCATCAACCAATTCAGGTCGCTCTGTCGCAATACTTCTCACGAGAAACCTCCATCGTCAATGGTAAAGGGAAGGTTTAACACGACAAAGAAAATCCCTAAAAGGCGCGATATCGCAATCAAGCTGTATAACTACCACCTATTACCGTGTTTCTACTGCGTTTGTGAAGGCGAGCTTGACCAATAGGCTCGCACGATTTCGGCGAACTTGGAAAATCGTATCACCGGGAAAGAGCCCGCAGTGTCCGTGTTGACCGTTGTGTTAGACCGCTTTGGATACTGGGACTTTTCCTATAATCTTTCTTGCTTAGATAGCAGGCGAAAGCGAAGGAGCTCCTATGGTCACCAAGGATGATGCGTGTTGGATAATCGGCCTTTCCGCAGGTGCGGGCATTGGCGTATACCTTGATGGCGGCTGGGGCGTCGATGCGCTTGTCGGGCGTGAGACCAGGGCTCATAACGACATCGACCTGTTCGTTCAGCGCGGGGATTACCAAAGGTTCGTGGATCTAATTGCTGATGAGGGGTTTTCCGAGGTGGCTGCATCTTTCACCACCGAAGATCACACGGTGTGGCAAGACGAGGCGGGGCGCATCGTCGACCTGCATTGCTTCGATTTCGCCGAGAATGGCGATATTCTGTATCAGGGAGATCGTTTTCCCGGGGAGGTCTTTTCGGGGAGGGGGCGCATCGGCGAGGTGGAGGTGTCGTGCATCGACCCCGAAAGCCAGCTGTTGTTTCACTTGGGCTATCAGCATGACGAGCACGACGCCCACGATGTCATGCTCCTATGCCGTGAGTACGGTTTCGACGTTCCCGAAGAATATCGCTAGCTGTTGCTATTTGCATCGGGGCACGACTTCAGCGCTTGCCGCAGATGCGCTGCGCCAGACCGCCCTGGACATCACGCCACGCCGTATATGGCCCTCCGCGCACGCGAGTCCCATTTCGCCTGCTTGATCCAGTACTCGTAGAACGGATAGGGGGTCACCTTGTACTGGCGCCAGGTCTTCTCGTACGTGCCGCGGGCTGCCTGCCTCACTATGAGCTCGGCGAGCTCGTCCGCGCTCCTGCGGACCTTGAAGCACCATGTCCACTTGAACCAGGCGAGGTAGTTCTCGAGGCGTCTCGTGGAGACACCCCGGAACCTGCCGATGAAGTGCCTCATCTGGGAGTGGAGGCTGTTCACCCTGTTGATGGCGTGCTCCTCCCTCTTGCTGGCGATGTGCGCGCCGACGCCGAGGGCGGGCAGGACGCGGCGGTACACGTGCGCACGGTCCGTCGAGATTATCGCGCCGGCCGCGAGCTTGTCGGCGAGCAGCTCCCTGGCTGCCGCCTCGTCGAGGCCGCCCCTCCCCGCGATCTCGTAGAAGATGTCGCCGGCGTCGTTGATGCCGGTGAGCACGCATATCTTCTCGTGCCCGTCGGTTCCCTGCGACCTTGTGCGGGGCTTCCTGGGCATGCCGGACTCCGACCTGGAGCGGTTTCCCTTGAAGCTCTCCCTGAAGAAGCACTCGTCGAGCTCGGCCCCGCCGCCGGCCTCCACGCGGAAGGCGGGCATGCGCTTGGCCATGGCCTCGAGCAGCCTGTGGCGCATGAAGAACGCCGTCTTGAGGCACACGCCGCACTTTTCCGCCGACTCGCGCAGCGGGAGCATGTCCACGTGGCACTCCGCGAACCTCATCCAGGCCGACCTGTCGAGCTTGGTGGTGGAGAAGATGCGCATGGTGGCGTCGGTGAAGGTCCTGGCGCACCCTCGGCAGAGGAACCGCTGACGGCCGCGCCCGTCTCGCCCCCTCTTCACGTAATGCGGGGAGCCGCACCAGGGGCAGGCTCTGTCGGGATCGTCTTCCGCCCCCTCGCTTGCCGCGAGTTCGAAAAGCTCCGCGTCTATCAGCGCCTTGAGCGATCTCAGGACCCTGCTCTTCTCGGCAGCCGTCATCTGCGGGAGGAACTGCCTCGTCAGCTGGGTGAGCACGTCTTCCATTGCAACCTCCATCTCTCCTGATGATGGAATTGTCGCAACCGGGGCCCCGTCGCGTGTACTGCGTGCAGGACACTTATCCAAAGTGGTCTAACACAACGGTGTTGACGGACACTGCGTTTGCATTAACCCAGTTAATATATGTAATGAAAGATTAGGCTCGCTTTTCAAGACAACGCAAAACGGCCGCTTTGGCGGAAAGGATGCCCATAAAAGCCTCGAATCAGGGTTCGTCCGCTGGGACAAATTGTCCCAGTTCCGAGCGACGAGACGCCCGCGTAACGCGGAAGGGGGACCCATGGGAATGCGACAGGGAAAGCAGGTTTACACCGTCGGAGAGGACCGTATGTCAAGACAGGAACGCCACATCAAACTTCCAAAGGAGCCCCAAGAGGCGATTGACACCCTCGAGCGATTCGTGGTCAGGGCACGTCGAATCGAGGCACACTCATTGGTCAAGAGCAAGAAGGTAAAAGAGCTTGCCCAACCAAGCTATACCCTCCGCTTCAACGACTCGACGGTTTCGATGAGACTGAACAGCAGACCGGAAGACGAGGAGATCTTCGAATCGCTAGCGGCAAGGATACGGCCATGCATCGTCGACAGCGAGCCCATTCAGCTCGAAAAGGTCGTCGCGGCAATCCGCGTTCTCACCTCAACCGTCGAGCTGGATGAGAGGCAGAGCAAGCTGCTTGAGCTCGTCAACTCATGGTGCAAGGAGCACATTGCGCCTCATTCCTACAACGCCATCTCATCTCACGAGGAGATAGGGGAGCTCAATTCGGACAAAGTGACGTCTGCATCCGACACCCTGCTGGGCCTCGGCTGGTACTACGCCGACCTCGTCCACGCCGACCCCAGGCAGGAGAAGGAAGCGGCACTCGAGTTCCCTTATGACTTCAGATACAACCAGGGCGTGGTGCTCGTATCGCACCTGGCGCTCATCATAAGCTCTCTGCTCAAGCTGATCCGGGAGATCAGCGACGTCAGTGAGCTCGGTCTATCGCCTGAAGTCTGGACCTCTCAGGTAACCGCAGGGGGCGGCCCCTTCGAGTTCGGAGTGGGCAAAGTCTATGTCGGACCCGCTGGCTTCGTGCCGCCGACGGGCGCCGCGATGGATGAGATCCCGGGATTCAAAGAACTAGACTTAGTGACCGCAAGGCGCATGCAGGACCCCGGCTGCGCCGTAGACGCCCGATTCGTCAATGATTCTGGCGAGGTAATCGAGACCCATGATGGCTTCTATATCATCGATACGGAACACAACTGCGTTGTGATCAGCATCGAGGACAAAATCCTCCTATCAGGGAGCCCGGAAGAGGGATCGAGCCCTGTCGGGGAGCTCCCGTTTGAGCAAGCGTTCTTCTCGAAAGCCGCTGGTCCCGTTGACGGGAAGACGGAGCAGTTCTTGGAATTCCTGGCGAAGGCAAAGGCCGCAGGCAAGATTGAGATTTCGATGTCGTGGTGAGGGACTCCCATACAGGGCACCGTCACATTCCCGAAAGCCCCGTCCAATGGCAAAGAGAGACCAACTGACGAGAGCGCATAGAACGCCTTCCGCCGCCTTTTCTGCGCATGATTGATAGAGCCACTTTGGTGGAGGTTCCTGTTCTTATCGAATGCCTCGAAGGCAAGAAGGACTTCCCAGTAGCCATTTCTACCACCAATGAAGGGCGTAAAATTTTTTACTCAATCTGAATGTGGGATAATTCGACGAAAGAAAAGGGGTTACGGAGCCGCCATGGATCAGAAATTACAAGCGATGATCGAAGAGCTGCAAAGCAAAAGCGGCAAACCCACCCATGAAGAGGCTCAGAGGATCCAAAGGAGCCTACCCGTCCCCAACGACCACGTCATTCTCTGGGCGGACATGATCTCGTATGGAGGATACCCTGCCGGAATCGCCCTCACCGATCGCGCATTCATATCCAAAGCGCCCAAGAAAGACGTGAAGGCTGCCAACAAAGAAGCCAAAGCAAAAGCGAAGGAAACCGGCGAGAAGGCCCAGAAACTGAATGCAATCTACCGCATCATCCCATGGGATTTCTTCGATCCCGAAGACTACGACATCCTGGAGCGCTGGGATAAAGGAAATCGCAGATATGCGATCAAATACAAAGACGAGACCCTCGCGGTATTCGAGAACAAGGCTATGTACGAAGCGTTCAGGGAATACCGTTCCGATGTGATAAGGCAAAAGAGAGAAGCGGAGGAGTTGGCCGAGAGATCGACGATCAGCGCCCTGAACTCCTTCACCGTGGAGGGCGTGATGTTCAATGCAGCCTATGGCGCAGGACAGACGAAGACGGGCCATGGAATCTACGCGGAGGAAGCTGGCGCGAAGCTTGATTGGATTCACGGCGAGAAGTCAACGGTAGTCGGAAGAGACAACGCCAAGAACGGCCCCGACAAGATAGTCGGGGCATCCCCGGTGCAGTGCAAGTTCTGCAAAACGGCATACCAAACCGTAGAGGCCTGCTTCAAGAAAACGCCGGCTGGCACCAAGGAATTCAGGTACTACGACCTCAACGACAACCCGATGAAGATAGAGGTTCCGAAGGACCAGTACGCGGACGCCGTCGCCTATATGAAAACGCGCATCGAGCAAGGAGCCGTTAAAGGAGTCAACGATCCAGAAGCGGCGCTTGATATCATCCGCAAGAGCAACCTCTCATACCAGCAGGTTCGCAACCTTGCCAAGCCGGGAACAGTGGAATCGCTCGTCTACGACTTCGCCGAGTGCTCTATAACATGCACTTCCGCACTGGGCATTTCCGCCGTCTGCGCATTTGCCCAAGCGCTATGGAGCACCAGAAGTCCAAAGGAGGCGGCGAAGTGCGCAATCGTTACGGGCGTCCGGGTCTACGGGCTCAGCTTCGCCGGAAGCGTCATCGCCTCCCAGCTGTCCAGGACCAGCTTCTTGAACGCAATAAACCCGTTGGCTGCGGGCATTACCAAGAGGATAGGGCCCAAAGCGGCACAGGAAATAGTAAACGCATTTCGGGCGATGGCCGGGAAGAAGGCCGTATACGGCGCTGCAGCACAGAAGAGCTTCGCGAAGTTTCTTGGATCGAACCTCATTACCCAGGGGGTCATGTTCGTAGTCTTCGCCGCACCGGACACATACAGACTGATTGAAGGAAGGCTGTCCGGGGCGCAATATACGAAGAACATGGCGTCTCTACTCGTGTCGTTCGGAAGCACGATTGCCGGGACGGCGGCGACAGGGGCTATCGCAGGGAAAAAGCTCACCGACAAAGTCGACAAAAAAGCAGTGAAGATCATCGGGATGGGCGGAGGCCTGCTGATAGGGGGCGTCGCGGGAGCAGCGACGAAGGCCGTCGGAGACATAATCCGAGAAGACGACGCGCTATGGACGACTCGAATGTTCAACGCCGTCTTCGTCAATATGGAAATAGAGCATCTCCTAACTGCAGAAGAGCAGGATGCTGCCATATCCCAACTTGACTCCGATAAAAAGAGCCTGAGAAAGCTCCAGGAAAAACTAGTGAGCTCGAAAGAGCAGGAGAAGGAGATTAGAGAGTATCTGCAGCCTCTATTTGAGAGGGTCCTGAAACCTCGCAAGAGGGTCACGGAGCGCGACATGGAAACGCTGGCCGAAGACCTGGCCGAAGCGCTAAAAGAGGAGGATCGTGAAATTGAAGTGTGATTGCTGCGGCAGAAAGAAGAAACTACTAGAGGCATTCGCTTCAGTAGACAACGGAGACAAGAAGCTAACTCTTTGCGCCGATTGCAACGATCTGCTCTACAAACTGCGCGATGCCGCAAATGAAGGTACTGCAAACGAGTTTCAGGGCATTCAGCAGTCGCTGACCTCTCGAATGGAGGGCAAGGCGTCGGAGGATTTCCAAGCGTGGTCAGAGAAATTCATAACTAAGCAGCATGCAAAAATTGCTCAAAGCAGAACCGACGCTCAAGCCGAATAGCACACGCCGAATCAAGCGACTGCTCCCTAAAAACAAGCTATAACCACCTGCAACCATACTCTCCTGCGGCGCATGAGGGACGAAGTCCTAACCAGCGTTTTCTTCCCGCACCTCAAAACCACTTGCCAGTATTCCCGGGGGATAATCGCAAGTGGCTTGCAGGTTAGCTATGCTAGGGGAGGGTTTCGGATCACTCCGCCCCACCCCGTTTCCCGCTGGGACAAAAATCGAAACTCAACCCGGCCGAGTTTCGTTTGAGTTTCGGTATTTGTCACAGTACTGTCCCAGTGCCGTGCCGCAGTATACCGCAGCAGGTCGCTGTGTTCGGATGGTTGTAAATCAGATAAAATAGATGAACTAGGTAGAGAACGTTGTGTATTGAGTGGGAATAGAACAGACGTTCGATAAAATAATATAGTATTAGATAGCGGGCACGGTTTCAATCGAATTCGTGTCCGCTGCTGTATGTGTGTCCTTGCACGCCCAATATGTGCCGTAAAAGCCGTTTTCTTCAACGTCAAAGTGAATGGGCTTCATTTTTGCCTTTTAAAATCTAATTTTCACGATTTGCATTTTCATCCCGTTGTCACCGACCCTTGCGAGAAACCGGAAAAAGCCGCTGACAGAAGGGTCTCTCAAATCGTTGTAACCCAGCATATAGCCGCGACTTGTGACCTGCAGACGGCTGTTCCACGTGCCGATTTCCTTGGCGGCATCCGAAACCGCAAAATATGCCCCCACATCCTTGATTTTTGCAGTCTTAAGCCATGTTTTTGCGATCATCTTTACTGCCGTCCGATTGGCAGCATCAAAGACCAGCACACCGCCGGGGAAAGCGTCCGCCATCCCCCGCACCAGTTCCCGGACCTGCTGGGTCGGGAAGTAAT
>URKH01000011.1 GCA_900548255.1 uncultured Collinsella sp.
AATTGTTGAATTCGCCTTTTGCATTGAATCGAATTAATCCGTTGACGCAAGTTCTAGAAAGAAAAAACAAACTTCTAGGGTCCTGCGTTTTATTAAAATGATCCCTTATTTCATAGAAAACGGGATGTCCTTCTTCTTGTAGTCGCAACCAATCTTTTCGATATTGATCGATTAGGGAATCGGGGGCGGATTGTATGACCTTCCATAGATCAATCAGTGGAGAACAGATATCGCCACATATTGCAGCGGGAGGATTTAGCGCATAAAGAATCGAACCACCTCCAATGAATGGTTCGAAATACGTACGATAAGAGTCTGGAGCGAGCGAGACAATAGTCGAAGCCTGAGAGCGTTTGCTTCCGCTCCATTTAATGACCGGCTTAAAATTCATTATTTCCTTTCTTGAAAAAGAGTCGGATTAATCCTGGAAGAATCTTCTTTTGGAGGAAGCTTCGAACCTCGCTCGGCATTTTCTAGACGCTTCTCTGCAAGCTCAACATATTCATCTTCAATTTCGAATCCAATATAGTCTCTTCCGGCAATCTTTGCGGCAACGCACTCGCTTCCGCTTCCGCAAAATGGAGTTAACATCAAATCGCCCTCTTTTGATGTGAGGCCGACGATTCTTTCTAGCAACCGCAGGGGCTTCTGAGTCGGATGCTTTCCAAACTTGAGCTCAACTTTCGTCTTGTTGTTCGGCACATCCCAAACCGTACGCATTTGTTTACCAGGTTTTTTTATCAGATCGCTTTCGAATACTCCGTTTTTGGAATAATCATAGTCGAAGTAATACTGTCTCTTCTTACCTCCGGAATGGCACCATAATAGAGTTTCGTGACTCGCGGTTAAACGACGGCCGGATAGATTTGGAAATGAATTTCGCTTGAACCAAACAACTTCATTGATGATTTCAATTTCAAGCATCTGACAAACCACGTTAATAATCCCAATATTGTGGTAAGTGCCAAATATCCACATTGAACCTGAAGGCTTCAGTATCCGCTTTGCTTCGGAAATCCACGCGAGGGTAAATTTCCAATACTCTTCGAGCGGCATAGCATCCCAGGATTCCATGACTTTATTCCAGTTGCCGCCCAAGCCTTTCAGGACAACGCTATTATCCCAGCTCCAGTTGCCTCCTTTTGATAGGTTGTAAGGAGGATCGGCGATAATCAAGTCAACGGAATTATCCGGTAACGAGGTCATTCCCTCGATGCAATCCATTTTGTAAACGTGATTTAACTCAACCGCCATTACCCCTCCTTATCTCAAATTAAAGGATTATATCAACAACGTTTCTCATTAACTACTGGAAATCCTTGTCTAGTCTCTTGCAGCAGACAAGCGTGCTGTCCAAAATTACCGGCAGCTAGCTGCCTATGGTATGTACCAAGTACCCATCCGTAGTGCTTCCGGGATCCGGCTGACCTCAACGCTGCCCAGAGCTGTGTTAGGGCATCGGGCGAGCTTCCGGCTCCTCGGGCTTAACCGCAGCAGACGCGCTCCGAATCTCGCAAGCGGCTATGGCTGAAGCGTCTTTATGTGACCCAATGCACACAACAGTATTGTTCTCTTTTGCTCAAAGTAAGATCGAAGCAACGCATATATTCCCAAGACAATCAAGAATAGCGCCACAATAATCCGCGCAGCAATTGGATTGCTGGCTATCAGCGCAGACAAATATGCTCCGACCGTAAGAGAAATAATGATGCCAATCAGACTGAGGGCCCAGCTCGTATAATGCGTTTCAGCAACCGCCTGTTCGATTATTTCACATTTCTTTTTCAGACTGATGTCCTCGTCAGCTCCAGCGAGAGAGAAATCAATTCTTGAAATCAAATCGATTAATTCTGCCTCACTGTATTCGCTCTTCTTGAATCTTTTAATGAAGAAACCTCCCGGTCCAGGACCATAGATGAGATGGTTTACACGAAACAGGTCCCTATAGACAATTCCCATTGCAATCTCCCTAAATTCCAGTCAGATATGTTCTATCATTTCGTGTGGACAGATTTTTATCGGACTGCTGGCAACCATTCACTGGGTCATCCCGTTCAGCAAATCCTCGTTCAATTGCGCCCCGTGTCTTACATACCCACGCTCGAGCTTGCCTCCAAGCCTCGAGGCGTTGCGCTTTGCAAAGCGGAAATCGAATTCTCGACGGAAATGGAGCAGATTCACATTCCCCATGTCCAGAGACATGGCCCTCGTGATTACCCGCCCAACCATCAATGACCACGATGTTCAAAAGCGGTGACTATTCGGAGCGCTTCTTAGTGAGCATCAAGAGGCACCCACGCAGAAGGAGCGCATAGCCTCAGCACTGGAGGTGACTGGCGCTGGCATCCGGATCGACCGCATTGACGAGATTTTAATGTCCGGGCGATGGGTTAGAATCCGATTGGGGACTAGAGAAAGACAGCGCCATGGATGAAAGCAACAACAAACACCAGAACGAGCGGGATCAGGACCCCGGTTTCGCTCCCACTGTAAGCGGCGGCAGCACAACGCCCCTGAAGCGAAAGGCCACCATCGGCGCGGCAGTCGCGCTCGTCGTCGCGGGGCTCGGGCTCGGCGGCGCATGGGTGGCCGGCGCCTTCGCCCCCAAACCCGAGGCCACCGAAGCCGGTGGCACGCTCGCGGGAGACGACGGCAAGGACGTGGCGGACAAGGCCGCCGACAACGCCTCCAAGGCACCTGCCGCCGATAAGGAGAAGGTGGTGGAGGCGGACGCCGTGGCCGATGGTACCGCGAGGGCTGAGGACAAGGGGGCCGATGCGGAGAAGCCGTCGACGGGCTCGGACTCCTCGCCGTCCAAGTCGGACTCAAAGCCCTCTTCCGGCTCCACCAATAAGCCCAACCATGAGCATGAGTGGCAGGCTCCGTACCGCACTGAACCGGTATACACCACCGAAACCTATACCCTTGTCGACCAGAAGGCGTGGGACGAACAGGTTCGTAGCGGTAGCCATTTCCTGTTCTCGGACGGCCACATTTGCTATGACGGTATAGAAGCAATGAATTATCAGTTTGATACTGGCTGTTCTTATTCTGTAGTGGATGACTACAAGACAATCCACCATGAGGCGATTACGCATCAGGAGACGCGTCAGGTAGAGACCGGGACCAAGCAGGTCCTCACGGGCTACCGCTGCCCCGGGTGCGGCGCCGTGAAATAGCCCGTAGACACGCGTCCCATGCGTGATTTCGACGGGGACTGGGCTCGGAGACGCCCCACCCCATACGCCTGCTCCGTCGACCCCAGCAGGGCCCCGTGCGATTCGGCCGCTGCCTTCAAAGGCGATGGGAACAGCACTCGCCGCCTTTCCTCATTCGTCGGTGAACGGTTGAAACAGCGGCACTTCCCCGCGCTTCTCATACCCGCGCTCGAGCTTCATCCCAAGCTCCGCAGCGCAGCGCTTCGTTTCCTCGGTAAACAGGTCATCGATTGCCCTGTCAATTCGCACGCAGGTCTCGAAATGCTCGTCCTTCCAGGGCAGATTGAGCCCCAGGCTCGTATCCCAATAGCCGCCGAGCTTTGCGTTGATTACCTCCTCGGGATACAGCACGTCTTGGCGAATACCTTCGATCGCCTCGTCCTCGTCCATGTCGCAGGCTGCATCGTCCTTCTTGAGACACTTGCGCAGCTCCTTTTGCTCGCGGATGCGATGCAGCGCGCTGGCGCACACCACAGCCAAAAAGCGATAACGTTCGCATAGGTCCCATTCGCCGCCGAGCCATACGCGATAGCCCAGAACGACGCTTGTGGGCTCCTCGTTGAGCAGGAACAGGTCCCACGGATACACTTCAGCGCACGCGTCCTCTCCCAGCTTTTGCGCGCCACCGCGCGTAAAAGCGCACGGCTCTACGTCGTAATAGCCAAAGCCGTGGTCCGCATTGCGACGATTGATGACATGCTTGGGCAACAGGACGATCTTGTCGCTGGGCTCGGGATCTATCTTCCGCAGCTTTTTGATCTTGCGGCGGGCGCGCTTTAGGTCGCGCTCGTTATCGACACGGCCACGGTCATCCGGCTTGCCGCCGTATCGCAGGGCAACCTCGGGTGCCAGGATCTTTGTGTCAGCAGCGCACAGCAGGTCGCTCACGGTGGGCAGATCTTCCCACTCAATACCGTCGACATCCCAAATCCTACTCATGTTCAACCTCTTTCTGGCTGTTCAACTACGTGCTCATTCGCCCTGTTTAACGTGCTTGTAGGGCATATGCCCCGCTAGAGCGCCTTCTTACTCGGAGCAATCACCTCGTCCACCAGGCCCAGCTCCAGGGCGCGCTTGGCGTTGCACCAGCAGTCGCGCTCGGTGAGCTCGTGGAACTCCTGCGCGCTCAGGTTGCCATGCTCGGCCAGCAGCTCGTCCAGCTCGGCGCGCATGGCCGCTGTATGCTGGGCCACAATCTCGATATCGGTCTGCTGCGCCATGCCTGTGCCGCCCATCAGTTGGTGGATGAGCACCTGCGTGTGGCGGTACACCTGGCGGTGGTCGCCGCAGGCCAGGATCACCGCGGCCATCGAGGCCACGACGCCCTCGCCCACCGTGATCACGGGGCAGTTGAGCGCCAGCCCCGCCGTAACGCTGCCGCCCGGGCTGTTGATGATGAGGGTGATGGGCTCGGCCGCGCTTTGATGTTCCAGCACCAGCATGGACTTAATGAGGCCGTTGCAGGTTAGGTCGTTGACCTCGCCCTCCAGCAGCAGCACGCGACTGTTGAGCAGCTCGCTTGCCATATCTACGGCGGCAACGCGACCGTCCTTAGACTTCTTGATGATGCTAGGCTCACGATACATAACGGACATGGTAATTCCCTTCTAAACGGAATCGGTAAGGAGGCAAAACGGGGCCGCACGGTTTACGGCTAATGGAAGCCGTGCGGTCAAATAGGCAAGATTGAGCGCGCGAAGCTGCAAGGACTAATCCCTCAGCCACTTGGCCGCATTGGGATGGTCGCCGCAAAAATACTTCTTGGCACGGAAGGGGCGCATGCCGGTCACTTTGACCAGACAATCGGCGCGCGGCATAAGCCCCACCTCGCCCGGGGTTATCACGCAACCGCGCACATCGACGGCAGTGCGCTCGGCGCCCACATAGTTGGTGCCCAAAACCGACTCGCCACACAGCTCGCTTATGTAGTTCTGCGTCGCGATGTTGCTGCCGCCGCCCATGTAGACCAAGCTGTCGCAGTTATCGAGGATGGTATGAGCTGTGGTTTCGCCATACACACCATCGAGCTGGCTCAACGACTGCGCGCACATCAAAAAGCTCATGCCACGGCTGCGCACGGTCGCAATACTCCGCTCAAAATCGGGGATGCGGCCCACGTTGGGAAACTCATCCAGAATAAACTGCACGCGGCGCTGCAAATGCCCACTAGGGCTGGCGTCGGCGCGGCGCTGGGCCAGGTTAAACAGCTGCTTAAGGGCAACGTTGGCAAGCCATGCATTGGTCGAGTCGTTGTCGCTCACCTTAAGATCGATTACGCGCTTGCCCTCGTCGATACGGTCAAGACGCATTTCATCTTTCTCATAGACGCGCATGAGCTGGGGAGTCTTAAGCCGCGAGATGGTCGCATTGAGTGTGATCAGAATACTCTTAAGCGTCCTATCGGCTGCTCCGCGAAAATCGCGGTACTGCTCAACGCCATACAGTTCCGCGTTCGCCGACTCATACCTGCCAAGAAATTCCTTGGACTCCACCTGCCCCACAAGGTAGTCCAACGGAAATCGGCCCTCGCCATCTCCCGTGACCTTGATGAGCGCGGCCAGCTTAAAGACGTTGTTCATCTTAAGGTAGCGGCGCGGAGCCGTGGGATCCCCACCCGGCGCAAATGTGCCGGCAAGGCACTCCAAAAGGAACAGGATTCCAATAATCGCTCGGAGCAGCAGATCGCTCGCGTTGTCCCAAAACGGGTCGTTCCTAAAGCTGCGCCCATCAGGATCGACTCCCTCCATGATTGCCGCCACTGTGGTGGGGATATCCTCGACATCCATCACGTAACGCAGAGGGTCGTATCCGGCCGACCGCTCGGGATTAACAGTATCGAGAACCGTTACCTCGTAGCCGTCCTCTTCAAAGCCTTTCCCCGTACGGCGCAGCAGCTCACCCTTGGTGTCTGTGACCACATAACAGCATTCGTGGTGATTGAGCAGGTTGGGCAAAACGAAACTCGCCGTTTTGCCGCTGCCGGTTCCGCCAAAGACAAACACGTTGTTGGACACGCTCGTCTCCCAGTGCTTATCGCCCTCGTAAAAAGCAACCGTGGCACCGTGCGCCAAGATCACATCGCGCTGCTCATCGCCGGACGACAGCGCCTGCATTTCCTCCTTGGTCGCCCACTTCTTGGCTTGATACTCCGTTTGCTGTGCGGCCTCGTAGCCGTACATCTTAATGACCGACATGTCACGGCCCCTTTCTTGTCGATGGTTCTGCGTAGTTGCTAGGAAATACGGCCGATGCCTTCGCCCTCCTTGGGGCTTGTCGCGCATGGCAACTTGACCGCGCCGTCAATCAGTCGCTCGGCCTGCGCCACATAGCTCTCGCGCGCCACGGTTGAGACCGTCCCGTCGCGCAGATACGCAAGCAACGACTCGATCATCAGCTTGTCGAGCAGGTCGTATCCCTTGGCCTGAGCGTAGTTGAGGGTGTAGCGGTCCCGAAGCCTCTGTACCTTGGTTGCCAAATCGGTTTCCATCTTTTCCTCCCTGTAATAAAAGTTCTGCCGATTGTCCGAAAGCGCCTCAAACGGGCGTTTGACACATAGCTCGAAGTTGAAACGCGAACTCGCATCGAATACGCGTTGCTGAATCACGCGGTAACGTTCGAAAAACATGACGGCATCGTCTTCGTCCGCCGTAAATCCATGCGATCCATCGCGATGCACGTGGTCGCTGGGTCTTTTGTAGTCGATGCTTCGCACAAAGCGAGACGGAATGCGTCCCCCTTTTTCGGACGAGTACTTCATACCTGTCGAAACCTGCTCAAACATGAGCACGCCGCTCGATTTAAAGCGCGGATTGCTTCCGTGCCGAAACAGGCTAATTAAGATGGCCATGCAGCGCATACAGTTATCGCGCTGGGGAAAGTACAGCGACAGCAAAGCGAGCGCCGCCGCGGCCAAAAGCTCGCGAGCCTCGTGCACATCGTCTCGATACTGCTCGGGCACCAGCCCGGGAATATCGGGTGAATGCTTTTCCAGTACGCCAACAAGCGCCTTAGCGAGGCGTTCAACGTTCTCCTCACCGCAGTACGGATACGGAAACGGCTTCTCTGCCTTCACGTTCTTTTCGCACATGCCACGGAGGTCTTCGTCGAGCGTGTTGAGGAATACCTCATAAATGTTGTCTTCGTTCTTCATGGATGCTTCTTCCTGTCCAGTTGCAAATGTTTGTCGGTAAGTTTGTTCTAAGTTTTAGAATGTTCTGAGGCATAGGTAGTAGTTATTGACCTAACATGCTGCTTCGTAAGTGAAATTGCCCTGCTCGATAGCGCAGTTTGCCTAAAGGCTGTATAGCGGTTGTATCAAGCAGTTAATATTGAGTTGGTTTTGGATTGCTTCGAGGATAGCACAGTGCGCTGTTCTCGTCATTAGAAATTATCAAATTATTCTGCTAATATATAACCCACTAAGAAGAAAGGTCTCTATACATGCGTGAAACAACATCATTGCCACGTCTCACCGCCGCCGCCCTCTCACGCGCGCTTAACCTGGAACAAGGCAGTCGCCTGCTCACTGTCCGTCTGCCTGGCGCTGTGGATGCCGAAGATCTCGCTAAGTGCTTTACCCTAAACGGTAACGGCGTGCCCGATATTTGTGAGCTTGAACCCGGCAAGCAGAATGCAAGCGATGATGATGCAGCGCCGGTGTTTGTCGATGCATCAAACTACTACCGCGCAAATAAGCACGATATCGAAAAAGACAGTGCCGCGCTCATCGATTATTTGGAGCCTGGCTACCTTGATTTTTGCGACTGGGGTCCTTTTATTTGGTGCCTGTATGCTCTCGCCCTTTCGGGCCGCACTCGAGCAGCCGTGGTACTTCCCGCCGATTTACTTGATAAAGCTGAACAAGCACGCACGATTTTGATACGCGAAGGGCTCATCGAGAGCGTCGTTTATTTGCCACTTTCCGAGCCCAGGCCCTACATGACAAGCGCGCTCCTCATACTGTCTTCAGGAAATCGCAGCGTTGCATTTCGCAGCGCAATTGAGCCCGGACCGCGTTTTCAATATGTGACTAAAACATCGTATTACTCTGATATCACCTTTTCTATCTCTCCTGACTGGGCCCGCATTGATACCAATACGCCAAGATCGACGCCAATCGAAACGTCCACTTTTGCCACGCGCGAGCTGCTCCAACACCACGCCGCTCTCTCAAAAGGCAAAATCAGCCTCATCGCCATCACCCGAAACTACAGCGCCACACTCGGTGACTCTTTTACGCGAGTCGCGCCATTCATGCCCCGCGAGAGCACGACATCGAACGACATTGACGCAGTCGAGGTGCGCCGAATCTCATCTCAAGATTTTCAGGACGGCAATCTTCTGCCCGTAGATGCTTCAGATAATCAAAATAGCTCGGATTCTAAATTCGTAAAGGTGGACCCCAGCGTTCTCGATCGTTATGAGCTCCGCGCTGGAGATATCGTCATGCCGCGCATGCTGGGTCGCTACGGCGCGTCCAACCTGCTCGTCGTCAGCTCCGATGACGCTAAGCAGCATCTGGTTGCTTCGCATAACACCACCGTCATTCGCCCGTCATTCCAAACGATGACCGAAGATGAACGCGTAGTGTTTTCGGAGATAATTGTTGGATACCTTACCGAAGGCCACGGGGCGCAGCTGATTCAAGCATTAACTGAAGCAGCCAGCATCCGCGCCATCCGTCCTAGCGACCTGTTTGAGATCGAAGTCCCGCCGGCGCTCGACCCGCGCACACGCGAGTACAGCGAGTCCATCAATCACTTTGCCGAGGTCGTAAGGACAAAGAAACAAGCCGAGGCCGCTGTCGCCCAAGCCCTGCGCGACCTCGAAGGCGCAAAAAAGGCCGTCACCCAGGTGGTCGACCAGACCTGCGAATAGCGCATAGGCAGTAGAAACGTCTTAAGCCGGCGACAGGAACTAATTCTGCCGCCGGCTTAACTATCTAGCCTATTCCCATCCCGTGGTCTGAGGATTCCATTTGCACACATTCGCCGAATGATTAAAGCACGGTGTATACAACCGATTGACGACCTCTTCTGCCCCAGCAATGTTCCCCGCGAGATCAAGTACCCCCGCCTGCCTCGCCATCTTTACGTACTGTGCAGAACCATTTTGTTTCCACCAGAGAGGCGCCACGAACTCTTCCGGCATTGCCACTTTGCGGGCAGACGCTTCTTTCTCGACCCTCTCGACAAGCGTAGCCCCATCGACGAAGCAAGTTTTCGCGTACACCAAGATGTCGACTATATCCTTGATTCGCGATGAAGCACGGCCCTCATGCATCTCTATCATTGCGAGCAATTTATCTGCAAGGGCACTCTCCACTCGGCATACTCGATAGTCGCAGACTGGGAGCCCCTCGATATTCAGACGATCGATCGGCGCAAGAACCTCAGGCTCAAGTCCCCGCACTTCATCAATTACCAAGTCAATTGAAATTGGCTGTAGCTTCTTGGTTCCCATAAAGGGGGTGAACCACACCTTCGCACCGCACCGATACTCATCTTCTTCTTTGATTTGCTCTGCACGATCAAAGACGAACGAAACGAAATCCTCCAGATCAATCGAAGCAGCCTGCACCAGATCGACAATAGCCTCTTCGAGACTCTCCTCTTGAGCAACCAAGTCAATATCTCTTGTGACACGTGCATCGAGTGTTCGCGCCAGGACGCTTTGACCGCCCTTGAGCACAAAGCTGCCGTCATCTTCTGAAAAAACGCGACATAGGAAGCGATGAAAGTAGAAACCGACGATTGCCCGATTGGTATCCATTGGCGATTCTCTTGCGGCATTCCTAACAGCCATCTCCAATGCGGCAGGCGTTTTGTACTTCACCATGTCCTCCGTTTCGCATTACCCGTTCAGTACCGTCAGCAAAGGCGCCATCAGCTCGCGTCGTTTGGCGGTTTTAGAGTTCTCTTCTACAAGACCTCTCAGCCGCTGTATATCGAGCCCTCGCCCAAGCGCGTCGTTATAGGCATCGATAATTAATGAGGGGTCCTCGCAATCGAGGCAAAGATCGACAAGCGTGCGCTCGGGTTTAGTTACCGGCAGGCCGTCGAGCCAAACGATGTCCTGCTCGGCGATCTCGCGCTTTACAAAAGAAAGGGATTCGTTTCTTGTATTGATACGCGCGGGCGCGGTCATCCTGTAGGGGGACAGGTAGAAATCGCCCATTTGCTGCAGGTTCGCCGCAGTCGTACCGCTCACGGCGATGCCATCCCACTGACGCTTTCTCTCCCACGCGCAAAGGGAGGGATTGGTGAGCTTCCAAAAAGCGTTGAGTTCGTCGGTGTCTCGGCGCTGTGTTCCAGACATCCGGTAGGCGCCGTGGCATATCCGCTCAAGACGCCCCGCACGGCATGAGTGTGCCAGCGCATCTCGAGAGATGTCCATGCGAGCCGCCTGGGCTGTGGTGAACACGCCCTCGCTCTCGGAAAGTTCGCTTATCGCCGTTATGTTGCTAAAGTACTTCATGCTGCAATTGTAGGATATTTTCATACTTTTGCAACGTGATTTTAATTCCGTATGATTGGCACGCCTCGCTTATCTCATTTTTGCCGCCGGTTTATCATCCGCTCACCATCCCCCACCGCCGCGCAAAAACTCATCCAACATTAATCTTGGCTCAAGAATCGCTTAATCTATAACCTGCACTATAGAGTTCGACCAAGGGCGGGGCGGCGCAACGCAAACCGCCGAACGCAACGCTCGCGCCCGAGCAAATTGCCCGGCGTCGCGCCCATCGAACGAAAGGACAGGTCATGGACGACCTCGAAAAAGTTGAAACCATCCGCACCAAGTGCAACGTGAGTTACACCGATGCCAAGGCGGCGCTCGACGCTGCCGACGGCAACGTTTTGGATGCCATCATTTGGCTCGAGTCGCAGGGCAAGACCCAGACCACGTCGGCGCATGCCGCCACCGAGTCCGCGCCAGTCGATGAGCCCTCTGCCGAGATGGTCGCCGCGCAGGTCGCTTACGAAAAGTCGAGCGAAAAGACCGACTTCTCCAAGAAGATGGACAGCGTGTGGGAGCACCTCAAAAAGCTCTTCCGCCTGAGTCTGGACACCAAGTTTATCGCCACGCGCCGCGATGCGATCATCCTCAACATCCCCATCCTGATCCCCATCGTCGCGCTGTTTGCCTGGGGCGCCACGATATGGCTGATGCTGATTGGCCTGTTCTTTGGCATGCGCTACCGCATCGACAGCGACGGCGACGTGCCCGGCAGCATCAACAACCTTATGGATAGCGCTGCTAACGCTGCGGACGACATCAAGCAAAATCTCAACGACGACAAGTAATCGCAGACGGGGGCACGCATGGCACGGATCCTGATCGTAGAGGACGAGGAGAAAATCGCCCGCTTTGTGACGCTCGAGCTGGAGCACGAAGGCTACCAGGTGGAACACGCCGCCGATGGCCGCACTGCCGTGGACCTGGCGCTGGAGCGCGACTACGATCTGATTCTGCTCGACGTACTGTTGCCGCAGCTCAACGGCATGGAGGTCTTGCGACGTGTCCGCAAGCACAAGGATGTGCCGGTGATTATGGTCACCGCGCGCGATGCCGTGATGGACAAGGTGGCCGGGCTCGATGCCGGCGCCGACGATTACCTGACCAAGCCATTTGCGATTGAGGAGCTGTTCGCACGGATCCGCGTGGCACTGAAGCGCTCGGAGGCCGTGCGGGCGGCTTCGGGCGTAGCTGGCGTCGGCGCCGGAGCGGGCATGGCGGGCGTCGCGGGCGAGAAGGCCACCGCGATGCCCCCGGCCAGTGACATGGCCCAGACCCCTGCCTCGCCCTCCCCTGCCACGCTCGCCGTGGGCTCGGTTGTGCTCGACCCCGACCGCCGCGAAGTCACAGTCGCCGGCTCGCCCATCGCGCTCACGGCCCGCGAGTTCGATGTCCTCGCCCTGCTTATGGCGCACGCCGAAACCGTACTCACGCGCGAGCGCATCGCGCACGAGGCGCTGGGCTACGAATACGTGGGCGACACCAACAACGTCGACGTGCACATCGCGCACCTGCGTGCCAAGATCGAAGACGCCGGCGGCGCCCGCATCATCCAAACCGTACGCGGGGTGGGCTATGTCTGCCGTGCGTAACGCCGAGGCCAAGCGCGTCACCTCCATCGCCCGCGCCATCAACTGGAGCTATATGTGGCGCCGCCTGATGAGTTGCGTCTGGCTCGATCTGCTGCTGATGGTGATTGCGGCGGCGATCCTCGTCTATGGATACAACCAGACGCTGCCCGACGGCGCGTTTACCGCAGGATGGATCCCCGGCGCCACCGTTCACGACATGTCGCTGACGCCTGCGCGCGGCTGGGACCTGACAACGCTCACCTATACCGTCGAGCTTGCGCGTACCACCAAGACTTTCCCCCTCGCGCAGGACCTCGTCGCGCTATGGCCTCTCTACCTTGTCGTTGTGGGTTGGCAGGTCATCAGCGTGCTCAACATGCTCGGCGGCGCCCGCCGCGTGCGCCGCACCATGGCGCCGCTCAACGACCTTGCCTTGCGCGTGGACGAGCTCGGCCGTATGCAGCTCTCCGGCGGCAAGATGGAAACGCTGGAGCAGGCCATCGAGCGCGCAAGCGTCGACTCGCCGAGCGTCACCACCGGCGACGCCGACCTGGCAAGCATCGAGGTCGCACTCAACCGCCTGCTGCGCCAGATGCAAGAGGCCAAGCTGCAGCAGATGCGCTTTGTCAACGATGCGAGCCACGAGCTGCGCACGCCCATCGCGGTGATTCAGGGCTACGTGAACATGCTCGACCGCTGGGGTAAAAACGACCCGGACGTACTGGCAGAGTCCATCGCCTCGCTCAAGGCCGAAAGCGAGCACATGCAGGAGCTCGTGGAGCAGCTGCTGTTTTTGGCGCGCGGCGATGCCGGACGCACGGCCCTGCGGCATGCGAATATCAACCTGGCCGCACTGGTCGGCGAGGTATGCGAGGAGTCGCAGATGATCGATGCCGAGCACACGTATCGGCTGGCTTTTGACGCCTTGCTAGCCAGCGACCCGCGCTGCGACGCGCCCGTCGACGTGGCGCTCGTGAAGCAGGCTCTGCGCGTGATCGTGCAAAACGCCGCCAAGTACTCGGATGCGGGAACGACCGTCACATTTGGCATAACGCCCAATGCGGGCTTGGGCACGATCGACATAAGTGTTGAGGACGAGGGCATCGGCATGAACCAGGAATCCGCAGCTCACGCGTTTGAACGGTTCTACCGCGCCGACAATGCACGCGATGCCGGCGCACAGGGCTCGGGTCTGGGGCTTGCCATTGCCAAGTGGATCGTCGACAGCCATGGCGGTGTCATCGGTGTGACCTCGGTCGAAGGGGTCGGCAGCCGCTTTACGATTCGCCTGCCACGGTAGGGATGCCCCCTCGTGGATCGAGGTCTAATACTTTTCCCGAGAAGTGAACGACCATATTCGGACCCCCGAAGCATCCGCATTTTTCGGCCGCAAAATCGCAGGATTCCAGCATCGAAACTGCAGGAAACGATGCCCTTAAAGTGTCGATGCTTCGGGGGGGGGCTGATTTGTCTCGTTCACTTCTCGGAAAAGTATTAGACTTCGGTTTTTTGACCGTTGCAAAAGTCGATCCCTCGGCATAAATAAAGGGATAAGGCCATACGGCCCTATCCCTTTTTGCTAACTAAAGCAGCTCGTGCGCTACTCGCGGCACAGGTGCACGGCGAAGCCGGCGAACTCGCGCTTAAAGTACACGAGCTTGGTGCTACCGTCGGGCAGCAGCGCGCGCGACTCCTCGTTGACCTCGAGCCCGCGCTCGGCAAACCACTTCTCGGCCGCATCGATGTCGTTGACGGCAAAGCCAATGTGGCCCTTGGTGCCACGACCGTTCTGCTTCATAACCTCGACCAGCGAATCGTTAAAGTACGAAACCGGGGTCTCGATAACGGGCAGGCCCATCATCGTCGAGAACAGCTCCGCGATCTCCAGGGCGTCTGCCGGGTCAGTGGCGTTAATGCCCACATGGGCAACGCGCATGCCAAAGAGTTCAACCGGATTGGCGTTCTGCTCGCTCATACAGTCAGCGCCTACTGAGCCATAACGTCGAGGACGGCCTTCTCGGCAGCGACGCGGTTCATGCCGGTCATGAAGGGCACGCCACTCACGTACGGGCAGGTGAGGCCCTCGGGGGCAACGGTGGTGGCGATCAGCAGGTCGGCGCCCTCGTCGCAGTAGTCCTTGGCCTCGGAGATGGCGCACTGCACGATCTCGTACTTGTCGGCGTAACCGTTGGCGTCGAGCAAGGTGGCGACCTTCTGGGCAACGAGCGTGGAAGTAGCAGCGCCAGCACCGCAAGCCAAAACGATTTTCTTCATAGGTAATGTCTCCCTTCATGGTTTACTTTAGGTAAGTGTACCGCAGCGAGCGATAGCACTCGGCCTCGATGCACTTTTGTGCCAGTTTGCTTGCACGCTGCGTATAATACATCTAGCACGCATTGTCATACCGCTTGTTTTACGAGCGACTAAGGATCCCAATATGCCCGATTCCCGCACACTCTGGACCGCCGTCGTTATCATCTGCATCGGCGTGTCGGTGTTCTTTAGCGTCAAAAAACGCACCACGTTCAAGCGTCTGCAGCAGCTTATGGCTGCCAAGCAGTGGGACGAGTTCGATCGTTTGCTCGACGGCAAACTCACCAGCATGCTGTACCCGCGCTACAACCGCGACTACCTGCGTCTGAACTCCTATCTGCTGCGCGAGGACCACAAGCGCGCCGATGAGATGTTCGATTTGCTGCTGGGGCTCAATCTGCCCAAGATGCAGCGCGTCGACCTGGTGATTAAGGCCTTTAACTACTATGCTGGCCAGGAGGACCGCAAAAAGTCCAAGGAGCTTCTGCACGAGATCAAGGGCTTTGAGGGCGGTCAGGCCGAGGCGGTCGCACACGAATGCCAGCTGATGTACGACACGATGATCCTCAAGCGCCACAACGACATTCCCGAGCTGGAGCGCATGCTCAAGGAAGCCGGTGACGACAAGGTTAAGAGCTGCCGCCTGGAATACCTGCTAGCCCTGCAGTACCAGAACAAGGGCGACGAGGCCAAGTTCGCCGAGTACTTGGAAAAGTCGGGCCAACACTCGATGGCCGTCAACGCGTAACGGACGGCTTGTGCTAGACTTCTAGTCTCACGGGGGCGTGGCGGAATTGGCATACGCAGGGGACTTAAAATCCCTCGCCGCAAGGATTGTGGGTTCGAGTCCCACCGCCCCTACCATTGGCTTTTACGGGCCCGTATCTCCCAGGGATGCGGGCCCGTTTCTTTTGCACGCCGGTGGGGCTCGAACCCGCGAGGGGGCGAGCGTTAAGCAAACGCGGAGCGTTTGTAGCGAGCCGGCGAGGGCGCCGGCAGGCGACCGAGGCCGGTGCGGATTTGCTGCGCAAATACGCAGACGTCCCACCGCCCCTACCACGCATTGTTTACAAGCCCGTGTCCCCCGGAGACGCGGGCTCGTTTCTTGTGGATGCCGACACGGATGATAAGTTGCGGTGGAATAGTTCCTGTTTTGACTGGTTACCAGCTCATTTAAGAACTTTTTCACCGCAACTTAGATTGGCACTCCCACATTTTTCGATGGAAAAACGTGGTTGTCTCGCACATTTTCCGATGGAAAAACGTGGTTGTCTCGCACATTTTCCGATGGAAACGCCCAAATGGTCTTATACTAGCCGAGAGGGTTGGGAGGCAATATGCAACGACAGCTTATGAGTGAACTTATCGCTTGGAAATCAAGGGCGAATCGCAAACCTCTCTTGCTTAAGGGAGCCCGCCAGACAGGAAAGACTTGGCTTCTTAACGAATTCGCAAGCCAGCAGTATCGAAACGTCATTCGTTTTGACTTTATGCTCGAGCCGAGCACACGCTCGCTGTTCGATGGGGACCTCGACCCCAAGCGCATCATCTCCCAGATAGAGCTCCTACGTGGCCAAACCGTAACGCCGACAGACACGCTCATCATCTTCGACGAGATCCAAGAGGCGCCACGCGGGATCACCTCGCTCAAGTACTTCAACGAGCTTGCACCCGAATACCACATCGTAGCAGCCGGTTCCTATATGGGCCTCGCGCTCCGACGCGAAAACGAGTCATTTCCCGTCGGCAAAATCGACCAGCTCACCATGCGTCCCATGGGGTTTGCCGAGTTCGTTCGCGCCGTCGACGGCAACCCGCTCGCCGACGCCATCCTTGCCGCAGACATGAACCTTCTAGCAAACGTCACCGAAAAGCTCGTGCACTTGCTCAAGGAATACCTTGTTGTCGGTGGTATGCCCGAAGTTGTCTCCGCTTTCGCCGAGACACGCGACTTCATTGAAGCCCGAAGGCTTCAGCAGCAAATCATCGAGGCTTACGAATCCGATTTTGGCAAACATGCACCCGCCCGCATCGTCGAGCGCATGAGGTTGGTTTGGAAATCCCTTCCCGGCCAGCTTGCCAAGGAGAACAAGAAGTTTGTCTATGGCGCCCTTCGCCCTGGAGCGCGCGCACGCGATTTTGAGGAAAGCCTCCAGTGGCTCACGGACTACGGAATCGTTCATAAGGTGCCACGTGTTTCCGCTCTAAAGGCACCGCTCTCGAGCTACGAAGACCTCTCGGGCTTCAAACTGTTCTGCATCGACACCGGCATCCTCGGAGCGCTCTCCGGTCTCTCTCCGGCCATCGTTCTTAACGGATCCGCTGTTTTTACCGAGTTCAAAGGTTCGCTGACCGAACAATACGTCGCGCAGGAGCTTTTGCTCCAAGACAAAACTCCCGTGTATTGGTCCTCTACCTCTGGCAATGCCGAAACCGACTTTGCCATCGACCATGCGGGAACCGTGCTTCCGCTTGAGGTCAAGGCGGCAGAGAACCTTAAAGCGAAGAGTCTGAAAATAGCCTGCGAAAAATTCAAACTCGAGCGTTGCGTGAGGAGCTCTCTGGCGGCATATAGAGACGAGGACACGCTCGTCAATATTCCGCTTTGGGAAATTGGGCAAATCGACAAACTGGCATAAAGGCTGCGGAGGCGCTCAGCAAGGACTGTCCCCAGGTGCCGGCAGAAAAAACGTCCCTAGGTGCCGGCTGTTGAGTTGCGGTGGAATAGGGACTGGTTGGGGCCCGAAAGGGCGATTTTAGTCCGCATTTCACCGCAACTTATGAGGGGATGGTTAAAGGGCGCTCAGGCTCGGGGTCCAGGCGATGGTGGGAGTCGCGCCGTCGAGAACCTCGTTGATGGCGGCGGCCATGCCGGCGAGGAGGCTGTTCTCGCTTACGGTGAGCGCATCGTAGCCACCGGCGCGCATGAGTTCGCGAATCACCACGGCGCCGGCCAGAATCACGCCCGCGCGCTTGGGCTGCACGCCTGGCAACGCGGCAATGCTCTCCACGTCCAGCGTGGACATGCGCTCGATAGCGGCAGAAATCTGCTCCATCGAAAGCTCGCGCAGGTGCACAAAGCTCGAATCGTACGGTTCCAGCTCGTGGACCAGAGCCACCAGCGTAGTCACCGTGCCGCCCACCGCGACTAAGCGTTCGGCGCGCTCAAAGTCGACAGGCAGGCCCTCAAAATAGGCGGCGAACTGCTCGCCTGCCCACGCGGCAGCGGCAGCAAGCTCGCCATCCGCGGGCGGCAACGCAGAGAAAAAGCGCTCCGTCACGCGACGGCAACCGATGTCCAGCGAGCGCGTTCCCTCCAGCGCAAAGACGCCGCGCTCCGGAGCGTATACGCCCGTCGCGAGTTCCGTGGACCCGCCGCCCGAATCCGCGACGATGATGCGCTCGCCGGCAAAGTCGTGCGCCACGCCAAAAAACGTCAGGCGCGCCTCGACCTCGCCCGGAATCACCTGTGGTTTGAGCCCCAACTCGCGCAGGCCGTCCAGCAGCAGCGCGGCATTGGACGCATCGCGCGCGGCACTCGTGCACGTGGTGCAGACGCACACGGCCCCAAAGGCACGGGCCTCGTCCACAAACATGCGGCACGCAGCGAGCACACGCTCGACAGCCGCCTCGCAGAAGCGCCCCGTCGCGTCCACGCCCTCGCCCAGGTCGGTAATCTCGGTATGCTTGGACGATTCCACAATCGCTCCGCCCTCGACCTGGGCCAACACCAGTCGCGACGACACCGTTCCCAGGTCGATCGCGGCCACCTTATAGCGTTTGCAATTTGTCATTGCGGGCTCCCCTCCGGGCGCTATTTGCCGTTGGACACGACCGTCTGACCCTCGACGCCGTTAAACCCAAACAGCATGTCGAGCGCCTGGATGTACCACGGCGCGTCCTTGCCGACTTCTTCGATTTCCTTGGCCACTTCGCTGGCCTTCTTGGCGTTTGAGGACTTTTTGCTCGACGACGAGTCCGAATCGTCGTCCAAGCCTAGCACGTCAATCTTCTTCTCGCCGGGCATCACCAGGCCCAGGTCCTCGGACGCCGCGTCCTTGATACCCTCCTCCGAGAGCAGCTTGTCGACGCTTTTTTGCAGCTCATCATTGTATTGCTGGCGAATCTCGACCTGCTTGGCCAAGATATCGCTCGAACGCTTTGCCACGTACAGATCGCGCACGGGAAAATACAGGCTCACGAGCACCAGCGCCACCACGATACCGATAAACAGCGGACGCAGAGAGCCATGCGTAAAGTCATAGATCGCCTTGACCACCGCGTTGTCGTTGGCGTAATGCATAAAGTCCGAGCCCGAAAGACGACTCGAGGGTCTGCTCGATTTGTCGTGTGCCTGAGTCGAGAGACGCGATGCATGCGACGAACGCGCCGGGCGCACTGATCCATCTGCCAAAGTATTTGATTGGGCATTGGGGCGCGAGGTACTTGTCGGGCGCTGCGCGGGGCGGCCGACGCCGGCGTAGGCGGACCCACCGAGCTGCACCGTGCGCGCACGGTGCAGCGACGGCTCGCGCGAACCGGCGGAATAATACCTGTTGTCGTAAATCTGATCCATGTGCGCCTTGTGCGGTTGAGGTTTGTTTGCGCTAAGTTCTTTAGTTATAGCACGAGTGCGTGCACCGCCTCCGGCGGCCCTTGCTCGACATAAAAAAGGCGCTGAGCCATATGGCCCAGCGCCCAATGGTGCTCAACAGTGCCCGGCGGGAGCGAGGCGAATCCGAGTCAGCCCCGCCCCCGCACACGCCGCTTGCCTAGCGAATGTTGTAGAACGCGGCCTTGCCGGCGTAGCGCGCGCTGCCCTCAAGCTCGTCCTCGATGCGGATGAGCTGGTTGTACTTGGCGATACGGTCACTGCGGCACGGGGCGCCCGACTTGATCTGGCCGGCGTTGACGCCCACGACCAGGTCGGCGATCGTGGAGTCCTCGGTCTCGCCGGAGCGGTGGCTCACGATGCAGGCGTAACCGGCCTCCTTGGCGGTCTCGATGGCCTCGAGCGACTCGGTGAGCGTACCGATCTGGTTGACCTTGACCAGGATCGCGTTGGCGGCACCCAGCTCGATGCCCTTCTTGAGGCGCTCGGTGTTGGTGACGAACAGGTCGTCGCCCACTAGCTGCACTTTGTTGCCAATGCGGCGGGTAAGCTCGACCCAACCGTCCCAATCCTCCTCGGCCATGCCGTCTTCGATGGAGATGATGGGATAGGTGTCGACAAGCTTCTCCCAGTAATCAACCATCTGGGCGCTCGTGTACTCCACACCCTCGCCCTTGAGCTCGTACATGCCGGTCTCGGCGTTGTAGAACTCGGTCGAGGCCGGATCCATGGCGTACATGAAGTCGACGCCGGGCTTAAAGCCGGCCTTCTCCACGGCCTTGGTGATGTACTCGAACGGCTCGGCGTTGGTCTTAAGGTTGGGGGCAAAGCCGCCCTCGTCGCCCACGCCGCCGCCCAGGCCGGCCTCGTGCAGCACGCCCTTGAGGGTGTGGTAGACCTCGGCGCACCAACGCAGGCCCTCGGCAAAGCTCGGGGCGCCCACCGGCATGATCATGAACTCCTGGAAGTCGACGTTATTGTCGGCATGCACGCCGCCGTTGAGGATGTTCATCATGGGCGTGGGCAGCAGGTGGGCGTTGACGCCGCCCAGGTACTGGTACAGCGACAGACCCGCCGACTCGGCAGCGGCGCGGGCAACGGCCAGCGACACGCCCAGGATGGCGTTGGCACCGAGCCTGGTCTTGTTGGGGGTACCGTCCGCGGCAATCAGCGCGGCATCGACGGCGCGCTGGTCGAAGGCGTCGAGGCCCACGACGGCGTTAGCGCACTCGTTGTTGACGTGCTCGACGGCCTGCGAAACGCCCTTGCCCAGGTAGCGGCCCTTGTCGCCATCGCGCAGCTCGCAGGCCTCAAAGGCGCCGGTCGAAGCACCCGAAGGCACCATTGCGCGGCCGAAGCTGCCGTCCTCGAGCACGACCTCGACCTCGACGGTGGGATTGCCGCGGCTGTCGAGCACCTCACGACCGTAGACGTCCAAAATATCGCTCATGTTGTCTCCCTCTCACTTGGAAACGTAGTGGATGCAAGCGACTGGCCGACTGCGCACCGTCGGTGCGCCTCCGTAAGTTAGCCGTCGCACTTTTTGCATTATGCCCTAAGTTAGCCGAAGGATACAATTGTTTTTCGAATTATTTAGCGGGAACGATGAGGCATGTCAGCCCGTCGTTCCCGCAGTCTTACTCCTCCGCCTTGGCGGCATCCTAGAGGTCGTTGAGGCCGTGGGTCGAAAGCTCGGCAAGATCCACGTGAACGTCGGCTGCCATCTGCTCCATCGCGGCCCAGCGGCGGCGGAACTTTGCCGTACTGGCGCGCAGGGCACTCTCGGCGTCAATCCCCTCCTTGCGCGCAACGTTGACCAGGGCAAAGAGCAGGTCGCCAAACTCCATCTCGCGCTCGGGCGAGCCGGGCTCCTCGGCCTCAAACTCGGCACGCTCCTCGGCAACCTCGTCCCACACGTCCTGGACCGTCTCCCACTCAAAGCCCACGGCCGCTGCTTTGCGCGACACCTTCTGCGCCTGCATCAATGCCGGCAGATGCGTGGGCACGCCGTCGAGCAGGCCCTCGGGTACCGCCTCGCCTGCTGCCACGGCCTTGTCCTTGACGGCCTTCTCGGCAAGCTTGACCTCGTCCCAGATCTTGAGCACCTCGTCGGAGTTCTCGGCATCCGCATCGCCAAACACGTGCGGGTGGCGGCGGATGAGTTTGGCGTCGATATCGCGTGCCACATCGGCCAGCGTAAACTCACCGGCGTCCGCCGCAATCTGCGCATGCAGCACGACCTGCATGAGCACATCGCCCAGCTCCTCACGCAGGTGTGCCGCGTCGTCGGCCTCAATGCAGTCGAGCGCCTCGTAGGCTTCCTCGATCATGTTCTTGCCGATGCTCTGATGCGTCTGTTCGCGGTCCCACGGGCAGCCATCGGGCTGACGCAGGCGCCAGATGGTCTGCACCAGATGCTGCAGCTCGGCCGACGCATCTACCAGCGTCGACAGGTCGCGCGAACCCTCGGCATTTTGCTGAGCCATATGCTGCGCCATGGTTACTCCTCCTCCAGGATCACGTGGCGGAACGCACCGCCCTCATAGATACCGTAGCTGTGCGTACCGTCCTTGGGAATGCTCACGCTGCCGGGATTGAACAGCCACAGGCCCGGGTGCGCCTCGCTTGCCTCGTTAACCTTGATATGCGTGTGACCGTAGACGAGCGCGGAGCCCTCGGGCAGCGCAGGCGCGTGGTCGACGCTGTTGTGCATGCCGGCGCCAAAGACATGGCCATGCGTCAGGAACAGCTCGCGGCCGGCCTCGTCGAACAGCATGGCGTAGTCTGCCATGACGGGAAAGTCGAGCACCATCTGGTCAACCTCGGCGTCACAGTTGCCGCGCACCGCGATGATGCGGTCGGCCAGGGCGTTGAGCAGCGGAATCACGCGCTTGGGGGCGTAATCGCGCGGCAGGTCGTTACGCGGGCCGTGGTAGAGCAGGTCGCCCAGCAGCACGATGCGGTCGGGCTGCTCGGACTCGATGGCGTCGCACAGGCGCTCGGCCCAATATGCCGAGCCGTGGATGTCGGAGGCGATGAGACATTTCATGGGAAGTCCTTTCGGGATGGGGCAAATAGGGTTGGCGTGGCGCGTCGCTCGCCCGTGCTACTCAAATTGCAGTGCCGCGCTCTGAGCTGCCTGCATCACGCGCTGGAGCGGCACGCTGTGCTCGCGGGCAAGGCGGGCGCAGTCCTCGTACTCGGGCGCCGCGCGCTCGCTGCCATCGGGCAGGGTGGCTACCTTAACGGACACCTCGCCCCAAGGCGTTGCGACCTGCTCAAAGCGACGCGGCAGGCAAACGCGCTCCATGACCTGGCGCCGGATGCCGTTGGTCGTGGTTTCCAAAAAGATAATCGTCTGCAGGCGCTCGATATCCTCATGCGAGCAGATCACCTGCAGCTGCCAGCCGGGACGGCCTTTCTTGCAGTAGAGGGGCAGCCAGTGCACCTCGCGCGCACCCGCCTCGCGCAGGCGATCGGCGGCGTAGGCGAGCACCTCGGGCGACGCATCGTCGATGTCGCATTCCAGCTTGACGATGGTTTCGGGCGCATCGGTCTCGCGGGACAGCGGTGATTTGCTATCGCATTGCATACGGTCCGGGTCCTTTCCGCACGGGCTCGTTTTGTTCATCCAAACGCTAGCACATCGGACGTGGCGCAGACGTGACTTTCGTCCATCGCCGCCCTCGCCCTTATCCAAATGTGTACGTCAGCCTCCAAATATGCCATTTTTTGTCGTTTTTGGAGGCTGACGTACACGTTTTGAGAGCGCAAGCGAGACCGCACCGCGCGCCGCGCAGCCTTTCCAATCGATTTCGACCTCCGACGTGCCCGGCGTTTTGAGAGTTGCGCCATTACAATGGAGCGGATTCGCCAAATGCAAAGGAGTCGCCATGCCCGCATGCCCGCTGGTCGATTGCCATACTCATACCTCGTTTTCGGACGGCCATGCCTCGTTTGAGGACAACGTCCGCGCCGCCACCGCTGCCGGATGCCGTGTCATGGTCTCGACCGACCACCTCACCCTGCCCGCCAGTATGGATGCTAACTGCGAGGTGCAGGTCGTCGAGGGCGACTTGCCGGCGCACCGTCTGGCTTTTGAGGACGCCCGCAAGCTTGCCGCGCAGATCGCACCCGAGCTCGAGCTTATCTATGGCTTTGAATGCGATTGGTACGAGGGCTGCGAGCCCTTGGTAGAGCGCTGGTCCCAGGGCGCTGTCGTACGTCTGGGCAGCGTACACTGGATTGGCGGCCCGGGAGATATTGCGGCAGGCGCCGCAGGCACGGCGGGGACAGAGGACGTCGCTCGCCCCGACACGCCCGATTCGCTCTGCGGCTGGATTGACGACGCCACCAACCTGCACGTTTGGGAAAACTTAGGCGTGCGCGGCGTATGGGAGCGCTATGTCGACGACTGGTGCCGCGCCTGCGAGAGCTCGCTCAACTTTGACGTGATGGCCCATCCCGACCTAGTCATGCGTTTTTCGAAAGAGGGCTTTGCGCCCGACTTTGACCCCATGCCCTTTTGGGAGCAGATGGCCGAATGCGCGCACGATACGGGCCGCCGCGTTGAGGTTTCGACCGCCGCGCCGCGTAAGGGCCTCGACGACTACTATCCCGCGACCAAGCTGTTGCGTTGCTTCGCCCACGCCGAGGTGCCGATTACTTTTGGCTCGGACGCACACCGCGCCTGCGACATCTGCTGGAACATCCGCGAGGCTCAGGCCCACGCCTACGACTGCGGCTACCGAACCTTCGATATCCCCCACGCCACCGGCGAATGGGAACCCACGCCCCTCGTCTAACTAGTCACTGGGGACGTTCTTAAACAACTATTGACGGCGGGCGTTGAGTTCGCCGGCCAGCTCATCGAGGGTGATGCCGTAGCGCTCGAGCGTCACGAGCAGGTGGTAGATCAGGTCGCCGGCCTCGTAGCGGATGTGTTCGTGGTCGTTATCCTTGCAGGCCATGATCACCTCGCTCGCCTCCTCGGCAAGCTTCTTGAGCAGCTCGTCCTCGACATCGGTCAGCAGGCGAGCGGTATAGCTCTCCTGCGGCGATGCGTCGCGACGGCCGTGAATCACCCCGGCGAGCCCCGTCAGCGTCTCACCGATATTTCCATCCTGAACATTCGCGGTGCGTACACCCATGGTTCAATCCTTTCTGGTTGGCCAAGCGCCTGGTCGAGCGCCCGCCCTACGCGAGTTTTCTAAAGAAGCAGGTATGGTTGCCGGTATGGCAGGCCGGACCCGGCGAGTCGACCTTGACCAGCAGCGTATCGCTATCGCAGTCGGCCCAGAGCTCCTTGACCTCCTGCATATTGCCGCTCGTCGCGCCCTTGTTCCAGAGCTCCTGGCGGCTGCGGCTCCAAAACCACGTGGTACCGGTCTTGAGCGTCAGCCCCACCGATTCCTCGTTCATCCAAGCAACCATAAGCACCTCACCGGTGTCATACTGCTGAACCACACAAGGAATCAGCCCACGGTCGTCGTATTTGAGCTCTGCCGCGGTTGTCACTTGCTCCATTTAGAAGTCCAATCTCACAGGTATTCCCTGGCTGGCCATGTATTCTTTGACTTCGCGAATGCTGAAGGTCCCAAAGTGAAAGACACTTGCTGCCAGCACGGCATCGGCTTCGCCCTCGATCACGCCCTCGGCAAAATGCTCGAGCGTGCCCACGCCGCCGCTTGCGATCACCGGGATCGGCACCGCACGCGCCACGGCGCGGGTGAGTGCCAGGTCGAAGCCAGCCTTGGTGCCGTCGCGATCCATGCTGGTGAGCAAGATCTCACCGGCGCCGCGACGAGCCGCTTCCTCGGCCCACGCCACCGCATCGATACCCGTGGCGTTACGGCCGCCCGCGGTAAAGACCTCCCACTTGTCGGCTCCCGGCTCACCGGGCAAACCAACACGCTTGGCATCGATCGCCACGACCACGGCCTGGCTGCCAAATGCAGCGGCAGCTTGGCTGACCAGCGACGGATCGCGCACGGCAGCAGAGTTGAGCGACACCTTATCGGCACCGGCAGCCACCATGGTTCGCATGCCCGCCAGGTCACGAAAACCGCCGCCCACGGTATAGGGAATGGCCAACTCCTCGGCCGCATGCGCCGCCATCTCAATGGTCGTCGCACGGTTGTCGCTCGTCGCAGTGATGTCCAGGAACACGACTTCGTCCGCGCCCTCGCGGTCGTAGGCGCGCGCCAGCTCCACCGGATCGCCCGCATCGCGCAGGCTCACAAAGTTGACGCCCTTGACCACGCGGCCGTCCTTAACGTCCAGACAGGGAATCACACGCTTGGTAAGCATGGGCTACTCCTCCCCTCGGGCGGCGGCCAGCGCCTGTGCCAGCGTAAAGTTGCCCTCGTAGAGCGCGCGACCGGTGATCGCACCCTCAATAGCATCCTCACCCACCGCGGCAAGCGCGCAGATATCGTCGAGTGTCGAGATGCCACCCGAAGCCACGACGGGAAAACCCGCGACCTCGGCCACATGGCGATACGCCGCCACGTCGATGCCCGTCTGCATGCCATCGCGCGCGATGTCGGTGTACACCAAATGCTTAAAGCCCAGCTCGGAAAGCTGCGCCACCGCATCATCGAGCGCCACGCCCGCGCCATCGCGCCAGCCGTTCACCTTGACCTGGCCGTCACGGGCGGCGATGTCTGCCACCAGCAGCTCGCCAAAGCCGCGCGCTGCCACCTCGGCAAAACCCGGCTCGGTCACCAGCACGGTCCCCAGCGCAATACGGCGCGCGCCATAGCCGGCCAGCTCGTCGATGCGTGCGAGCGAGCGGACGCCGCCGCCCACGTCCACGGACAGACCGTCGACGCCGCAGATAGCCTTGATCGCCGTCGAGTTGGCAGCGCATGCGTCCTCATCCTCGCCAAAGGCAGCGGACAGGTCGACGACATGCACCCAGTTCGCACCCTGCTCGGCAAAGGAGCGGGCAACGGCCACGGGGTCGTCGGAATATACCTTGCAGCGGCTCCGGTCGCCGCGCTCCAGGCGCACGACCTTGCCGCCGATCAAATCGATTGCGGGAAACAGAATCATCGGCCGGCCTCCTCGACGATGTTGACGAAGTTCTTAAGGATGCGCTGTCCCAGCGCGGAGGATTTCTCGGGATGGAACTGGCATCCCCACACGTTGCCGTGGCGCACGATGCACGGGAAGCTCCGCGTGTAGTGCGTGCGCGCCAGAACATCGGCGGCATCGACATCGTCGGCCACCGCATAGCTGTGGGTGAAGTACATGTTGGCGCCCTCGGCAAAACCGGCGAGCAATGGATCGGCCGCGCCGGCGGGCGTCATGTGCACCTGGTCCCAGCCCACGTGCGGCACCTTCAGGCGACTCGATTCCAAGCGCGTGCACGAGCCGCGCATAATGCCCAGGCCATCGACCCAGGGACCGCCGGCCTGCTCGGAGGCATCGTCGTCCGCGCCCTCGTCCGCCGGCACGCCCTCGTCGCCGCGTTCAAAAAACAGCTGAAGGCCCAGGCAGATGCCGAGCAGAGGAGTTCCGGCGGCAACGGCGTCAAGCACGGCCGCCTCCTCGCCGCTCTGGCGCATAAAGGCGATCGCGTCATAGAACGCGCCCACGCCCGGGATGACCAGGCCATCGGCCTTGCGGATCTGTTCCGGATCATCCGACGTGCAGGCAGCGGCACCGGCGCGCGCAAGCCCGCGCACGACGCTCGACAAGTTCCCTTTGTGGTAGTCGACCACCACGATCTTCGGTTCGCCCACGCGACCCTCCCTTTTCCCATCATCCAAAACCACCACGAAGGTGCCTGTCCCCTTTGTGGTGGTTTTTACCCTTGTGGCGGTTACAGTGAGCCCTTGGTGCTGGGGATTCCTTGGACGCGGGGATCAAGCTCGCAGGCGTGGCGCATCGTGCGTCCCACGGCCTTAAAGGCTGCCTCGATAATGTGATGCGAGTTGCCGCCCGCCAGCTCGCGCACATGCAGCGTGAGCTTAGCATCGCGCGCAAAGGCATAGAAGAACTCGACGGCCAGCTCGGTATCAAAGCTGCCCACGCGCTCGGTCGGCACGGGCAGATCGCAATAGGCCTGCCCGCGACCCGAGATATCAACGGCGGCCATCACGAGCGTCTCGTCCATGGCAATCGCCGCATCGGCAAAGCGCGTAATGCCCGCCTTGTCACCCAGTGCCTGGCAAAACGCCTCGCCCAGCACAATGCCCGTGTCCTCGACGGTGTGGTGCGCGTCGACCTCCACATCGCCCATCGCATGTACCGTCAAATCGAACAGGCCATGGCGGCCAAGGGCGTTGAGCATGTGGTCGAAAAACGGCACGCCGGTCGAGATATCGCACACGCCGGATCCGTCCAGATCGAGCTTAACGACAATGTCGGTCTCGCCCGTCTTGCGGGTTGCCTCGGCATAACGGCCCATCTACATCTCCTCCTTCACCAGCGCGGCAAACGCAGCCAGCACCTCGTCGTTTTCCTGCGGGGTACCCACGGTAATGCGCAGACAGTCCGCAAGCCCCGGCGCGTAGCTAAAGTCGCGCACCAAAATTGAATACTCGCCGCGCAGGCGCTCGCGCACGCACGTGGCGTGCGGTGTGCGCACGAGCACAAAGTTTGCTGCGCTCGGCCATGCCTCCACGGGCATGCCCTCGGCAGCCATTGCACGCAGGGCGCACAACTCGCGTTCGCGCTCGGATGCAACTTGCGCCACCACGGGCGCATACGCATCGCGGGCACGCACGCAGGCAAGCGCCGCGGCCTGGCTCAGCACGTTGACTGAATAGATCTGGCGAATCGCCGCGAACACGTCGATGACCTCGGGGGTCGCGATCACGTAGCCCAGACGCGTGCCGGCGGCGCCAAACGCCTTGGACAGCGTATGCAAAATCACCAGGTTAGGATGCTCGGCGATAAGCCCTTGCGCCGTGGTGGCCGCGCCAAACGAATCGTCGGCAAACTCCACGTAGGCCTCGTCGACCATCACCATGCCGGGGCAGGCATCGCACAGGGCCGCGATAAAGTCGAGCGGCGCCACGTCGCCCGTAGGATTGTTGGGCGAGGTCACAATCGCCAGGTTGCACTCGGGTGCGGCCGCGAGCACAGCCGCCTGGTCGAGCTCAAAAGTTGCCGGGTCGCGCCACACGTCGCGCACCTCGGTCTGACAGAGCGACGCAAAGAACGCGTACTCGCTAAAGCACGGCGGGCAGTTAAGCAGGGTCCGCCCCGCGCCGCCAAACGCCAACAGGTAGTTATAGAGCAGCTCGTCGCCGCCGTTGCCCACGCAGACATTCTCGCGCGCCACGCCATGCCAAGCGGCCAGCTCGTCGCGCAGATCGTTGGACATGGGATCGGGATAACGGTTGAGCGGCGTGGCGGCGAGCGCCGCGTCGACCGCCTCGCGCACGCCGGCCGGCACGGGATAGGTGTTCTCGTTGGCCGAAAGGTTGATGCGCGTGGGCGTAAAGTTGGGATCGTAGGGCTCAATGCCGGCCAAGTAGGGCTGGACGAGCTCCTTCATGCGAGGCGTCAGCTCGGCCATATTAGGCCTCCCCGCCGGTCGCGTTAGCGCCATCCGCGCCCGCAGCCGCCAAGTCCACACCCTCGGCGACCGTCGCCGCGGCGTCGCCCGGCCAGGCAACCTTGGTCAGGTCGGCCGCCGCCAGCGACTCGGCGCTCACGGAATCCTCGCCCTGTTCCAGCACGCGACGACGCAGGGCGGCAGAAAGCGCGTGCGCCCACAGGCCCTCGGCCTCGGCCAAACGCTGCGTAGCGGGAGCGTCGGAGAGCAGGCCCTCGGGCGTATAGCAGATAACGCTTGAGCGCTTAACGAACTCCTCCACCGAAAGCGGGTTGGAGAACATGGCCGTGCCGCCGGTCGGCAGCGTGTGGTTGGGGCCGGCAACGTAATCGCCGAGCGGCTCGGAGCTCCAAGCGCCCACAAAGATGGCGCCGGCGTTGCGAATGCCGCCAAGCAGGCCCATTGCATCCTTGCAGTGCAGCTCCAGGTGCTCGGGCGCCACGGTGTTCACGGCCTCGACGGCGGCAGCCATATCGGCGGCCACCACGATGGTGCCCTCGTTGTCGAGCGAGGCGCGCGTAATCTCGGCACGCGGCGACTGCGCCACCAGAATGTCGATACCCGCCTCGACCTCGCGCGCAAACTGCTCGTCGCAGGTCACCAGATAGCAGGCGGCAAGCGGATCGTGCTCGGCCTGGGCCATCAGGTCGGCCGCGACCACCATGGGCTTGGCCGTGGCATCGGCCAGCACGCAAACCTCGGAGGGGCCGGCGACCATGTCGATGCCCACGTCGCCCGAGACAATCTGCTTGGCCGCGGCGACAAAGGCGTTGCCCGGGCCGGTGATTTTGTCGACGCGCGGAATGGTCTCGGTACCGTATGCCAGCGCGGCCACGGCCTGGGCGCCGCCCACCATATAGATTTCGTCCACGCCGCCGAGCTTGGCCGCGGCGAGCGTATAGGGGCTGATCAGGCCGTCCTTTTGCGGCGGCGTCACCATGACCACGCGCTTGACGCCGGCCACCTTGGCAGGAATGGCGTTCATGAGCACGGTGGAGGGATACTGTGCGCGACCGCCCGGCACGTAGATGCCGGCCGCGGCGAGCGGAGTCACCTTAACGCCGAGCATCGTGCCGTCTGGACGCGTGGTAAACCAGCCCTGCTCGACCTCGCGCTGGTGAAACTCGCGAATCTGGCGCGCAGCCTTCTCGAGCGCGGCGACAAAGGCCGGGTCGAGGCCTTCGAGCGCAGCATCGATCTGCTCTTGCGGCAGACGAAAGCTTTGCAGCTCGACACCGTCAAAACGTTGGCAGTAATCGCGCACCGCAGCATCGCCGTTGGCACGCACGTTGGCCACGATATCGCGGGCGGCGTCGACGATGTTTTGCGGCAGCACACCCTTGCGGTTGAGCTGGTTGGTAACGAGGCGCTCACCGGGAGCAAGCTTGATGGTCTTCATATCGGTATCCCCTATCGGTCGAGGTTGCGTTTGGAAAACGAGATGCCGGGCAGCGGCACCAATCGGCCCGCAGTCCGGATATGGGGGCGCCCGTGCGCGCTCGCGCTATTGTGCCGAGCCCGCGACGGGCTCAAAATGCTTGTCCTTCACGGCAGCCGCCAGGCGATCGGCCAGGTTGCGAACGCGCGGATCCAGGCGCGCGGCACCCGGGTTGACGAAGAAGCGGGCCGTGCAGTCCATAATGCGGCCGGTGATGACCAGGTCGTTGTCGTGCAGCGTGGCGCCCGTGGCGGTGATATCCACGATGCGATCGGTCATACCGACGATGGGTCCCAGCTCGATGTTGCCGTGCAGCGAAACAATGTCGGCGTTCACGCCGCACTCGGCATACCAGGCACTCGCGATGCGCGGGTACTTGGTTGCCACGCGAAGCGAACCGCGGCGGGCATAGTTGCGCTCGGCCTGACCGGCGCGCCAAGCGGGCTCAGCCTCAATAAAGGTGCACAGGCCGTAACCCAAATCGACCAGCTGCAGCAGGTTGAGGTCGGCCTCGATAAGCGAATCCCAGCCGCAGATGCCGCAATCGGCCCCACCGCAGCCCACAAAAGCGGGCGCATCGCTGGGGCGCACGATGACAAACTCGATATCGCCGACCGCGCCCTCGCCGGCACGCGTATCGCGGCCGCGCACGATCAGGTGACGGCCGGGGTCGCGCAGCTCGGAGACGTCCAGGCCCGCGGCCTCGAGCACGTCGAGCGTGTCGGCCTTAAGCGAGCCCTTGGGAACGGCGATGCGCAGCGGACCCTCGGCACCACGGCCCGCGGCGTGGTCGCCGTCGGAAGCGGCGTCCTCAGCCGAAGTGTGCGCGGCCTCCAGACGCTCGAGCGAAAAGGCAAATCCCGCCGCCGGTACCTCGATGCCATCGCCAAACGCGCCGGTAAAGATGGAGTCGTAGCGACCGCCCGAACCCACCGGATCGGGCAGGCCACCGGCATAGGCCTTAAAGACCAGGCCCGTGTAGTAATAAAAAGAGTTCATGATGGAGAAGTCGAAGGACAGCACCTGGGCGTCCTCGGGAGCCAGGCCCTCGACCAGGGCACGCAGCTCGCGCGTCAGCGGCGCGACGATACCGGCAGCTTCCAGCAGCGCATCCACACGGTCGAGTATCTCGGCACCGCCGTGCAAGCGCGGCAGCTCGCTAATGGCGGCCTTGACGGCCTCGGGCTCGGCGCTTGCCGCCACGCGGGCATCGAGGCCCACAAAGTCATTGGCGTGCACGCAGCGCAGGGCCTCGGCAGCCAGCTCGCGATCCTCGCACGCCGCGAGCAGCTCCTTAAAAGGACGCACGCTACCTGCGATAATGCGCGCATCGGGCAACGCCAGCTTGCGCACGGCCTCGGCTACCAGCGAGACAATCTCGACATCGCCCGCGGCGTCGCCCGCACCGATGAGCTCAAAGCCCAGCTGCGTAAACTGACGCGAGCCGCCGGCATTGCGCTGGCACTCGCGAACCACCGGCGCCTCGTAGCGCAGGCGCAGGGGCAGGTCGGCCGCGCGCATGCGGGTCGAAACCAAGCGCACGATCGGCAACGTGTTGTCGGGACGGACCACCAGCAAACGCCCATCATCGTCAAAGAGCTTAAACGGCGTGTCCGCAATGCGGCCACCTTCCTCGAGCGAACCCTTGTCCTCGAGCAGCGGCGTCTCAACCGGCAGGTAATGATGCTCCCTAAAGCAGCCCTTCACCGTACATGCGATCTCCTCGCGTGCCTGAGCCTCCTCGGGCAATATGTCCCGGAATCCCCACGGTGTGGCCGTCATCTGGTGAGCCTCCTCATGCTGTGTTTCATATAGAACAGAAGACCGGCATAGCTCCGCCGGTCTTCTGGGTACTTTAGCATACTAGAGTGCTTGCGGGGAAAATACGTCGCAGCCGCTCACACCGTATTCATTTGGAAACATAGGGTAGGTTGCCGCAGCCCGACCCCACCTAGGCGCCAATCGCACGACGATACTCTGCCATTACCTGCGCATCGGCAGCTGCGGGGTCGGCAAAATAGCGCCCGTCATAGGTCTCGGCCGAAACAACTCCGCGATAGCCGCGCGCCACCAGCCTATCCAGGTCGGCGCGCATATCGCGGTCGCCGTCACCCCAGGCAAGATGCGTCGTGCCATCTGCCGCAACATCGACAAAATGCACGTGGGCGACATCATCGCCAAGCAGATCGAAATAATCGTCGATGGTATCCCCCGCCACCGCCATGGCGCCCATATCCAGACATGCCTTAAGTGCCGGATGATCAACTGCCTCGATCATGCGCTTCGTGTCGGCCGCCGAGTTCACGATCATCGACTCAACTGGCTGCAGGGCCTCGAGCACCAGTCGCACGCCGCGCTCTCCCGCATGCTCGGCAATCGCACGCAGCATCGAGGCGCTGCGACCCCACGCGTCCTCGATCGGCTCGTTCAAAAATGCCCAGCCGCTCGAGACCATGACCTGCTCGGCTCCAAGTTCCGCCGCGATATCTACAACGTTCTTAAAGTACGCGAGCGTGCGGGCACGCGCCTCATTCCCGCGCGCCGCGATATTCCACGGCTTGGGGTTGTTCTGTTCGGGACAAAGCCCCACAATCCGAACCCCATACCGCTGTGACAGCTCACGCACCTGCTCGAGCGAATCGTGACCATGGCAGTCCACATACAGGTGCATCGCCCCCGTCCAAAGTTCGCAGCACGTGTAGCCCGAGGCCGCCGCCGAAGAAAAGAACTCTTCAAGACTAAAGTAGCGATGGCTGATATTCATAACGGCAAGCTGCGGATACTCCATCTTGTCCACCTTTCGGCAAAAGGGCGCCGCAGCACAGTGTGCGCGACGCCCCCTCTTACATTGTTTTCATTATGACGGATACCCTACTGGACACCAAGCACTCCAAAGAACGCGCCAGCGATACTCACGAGCAGGATCACAAGCATGATGAGCAGCGGATTCATCTTCTTCTTGAGCATGAGATAGACAATTCCAAACAGCCCCATCGTGACAAAGCCCGGGAAGATTCCGTTGAGCAGCTCGGCGAGCGTCTGAGCACCATCGCCCGCACCGACCATGAGCGGAATGTCCACGGTGACCATCTCCATGGTCATAGCACCGATCACCATGGCGCCCATGATAGAGGCCATCTTGACGATCGTGTCCATAATGCCCGATTCCTGGACCTTGCTGATCATGTCCGAGCCAAAGCGATATCCCACAAACGTCAGCAGGTAACGGATGATGTAGTGAGGAACGTTGAACACGAGCAGGAACAAAATCGGGCCAAGAATAGAGCCCTGCAGCGCCAGCGACGTGCCGACACCCGTTGCCAAAATTCGCAGCGTGCCCCAGTAGAAAGCATCGCCCACGCCGGACAGCGGCCCCATCAAAGCAAGCTTGACATTAGAGATCGCGCTCGTGTCAAAGCTATCGTCAGTAGCGTTGACCTCCTCCATTGCAGCGGCGATGGACATGGGAAGCGTCGAGATGTACGGCGTGACGTTATAGAGCTCCATATGGCGCTTAAGGGCGGCCTTAAAGTCCGCATCCTGCGGATACAGCTTGCGAAGGATCGGCATAAGGGCCCACATAAAGCCGATATGGCCCATACGCTCGTAGTTCCAGGAATGCTCATAGGGAATCGAGCGCCAGAACAGCTTCTTAAGGTCTGCGCGGGAAATCAGCCCGTCGTAAGAAGACTCAAACTTAAAACTCATCGAACCCACTCCCAATCGCAGGATCCTCGGTTGCCGCTGCGGGCTGCTCCGCTTTTTTCTTATCACCCAAAACCGTCATCGCGACGACGATGATCGCGGCAAAGATCGCCACGCCCGTCGTGCTAATGCCAAAGTAGGCGACGAGGAAGAAGCCAGCGAAGAAGAACGGAGCCACTGTTTTGTTCATAATCATCTGCGCCAGCATCGCAAAGCCGAGTGCGGGCAAGAAGGCGGCGGCGACATCCATGCCGGTCTGAACGAAATCGGGGATGATGTTGAGCAGGCTGGCAACAGCATCGGCACCAAAGAAGAATGCCAAGGGAATAATCAGCAGGCCGCACCAGCTCTGCGCGTAACCGGCGATGAGCATGTTGCGCGTGATGGCCTTGGTGTCTCCGTCCTCGACGTTTTTGTCGATACGGTGCACCAGCAGCAGCATGACCGGTTGGCCCAGGGCCGTGTCGAGCGCCAGGACGATCGTGGCGATAGGAATACCCAGGGTCAGGGCCGCCGAAGCGTCCGCGCCGGCCTGCATGGCAAGAGATACGCCCAGGATAGTGCCGGAAATCGTATCGGGCGGGTTATAGGCGCCGACCGAGATGGCGCCGACCATGGCAAGCTCCATCGTGGCGCCCATGATCGTGCCGGTCACCATGTCGCCCATGACAAGGCCAACCAGAGGTCCGAGCACGATCGGGCGCTGGAGGTAGCTCGTGCCCGTCAGCCACTCGGAATAACCCAAAAGGGCAATAAGGAAAATCAGGATTGTCTTGATAACCATGACGGCCCCTAACCGATGACCTTCGCGGCGTCAGTCTTCGCATCTGCCGGAATCATCTGAATGAACAGCTCGTAGCCTTCGCTGAGCAGCTCTTTGACATATGCCTCGTTTTCGGGCGTAAGGAACACGCTCGTCGAGACCTGGCGGGCATCCTCGCTAAAGGCAACGTTGCCGAGGTTGATCTTCTTGACCCCCATCGCCTTGGCGACGGCACCGGCCTGCTGGATCGTCTCGCAAACCACGAAGAGCTTGTACTTGTCGGTCACACCGCTCTGGAGCGCCTTGACGGCGTCCTCGGTGTTTTTGACAACGACCTTGCAGCCCTCCGGCTTTGCAAGGGACAGGGCCTGCAGACGAAGCTTGTCATTGAGGACCGTGTCGCTCACCAGCAGGATGCAGTCGGCACCCAGAGCCGAGGTCCAGCTAACGGCAACCTGGCCGTGAAGCAGTCGATAATCTACACGAATCATCTGAATCATGATGTGCTCCCTAGTGGTTAAAACTCATCGAGTTCGGCCTGCCCCAGCAGGTCGTTGACGTACTTGACCTTGGTGTCGTCCGCCTCGACGATCTGGCGGATGGCCTCATCGATCGGGGTGGATTCGGGCACGAACAGCAGCTGAATAAGGAGCGGCAGGTTCATATTGGTCACGAGGTGCGTGTTGGGACGCGTCTGGACGATCTTGGTGAACTCGTTGTTGACGCTGCCGCCAAAGAGG
>URKH01000012.1 GCA_900548255.1 uncultured Collinsella sp.
GCACGATCTCGTGGTCGCGGGCAAGGTCGCTCAGCACCTTGGCGTTGGTCGAATAGTAGCCGCGCTTGGTCTTTTTGAGGCCCTTGGTCGGAAGTCCCATAACATCAAACAGCACGTGCGAGAGTTGCATGGGGCTGCCGATGTTAAAGGTCTCGTCGCCGGCCAGGTCGCGAATGCTGCGCTCGACATCGGCAATCTGGGTCGCCAGGCCCTCGGACAGACTGTGCAGGCGGTCGGGGTCCACGAGCATGCCCGCGCGCTCCATCTTGGCAAGCACCGGCACGAGCGGCATCTCGATCCCATCGAACACGTTGGCGGCGTTCTCGCGGGCCATGCGGTCACGCAGCGGTGCAACCAGCGCCAGCGTCAAGGCCGCCGTGCGAGCGGCGGGCGCAGGAGCGTCCTCGCCAGCACCCTCTGCGCCGCGCGCCGCAGGCAGCGCCATCTGCAGATACGTATCGGCCAGATACACCTCGTCAAACTCGGAGCGGTCGGAATCCAACAGGTAGGCGGCAACAACGGTATCGAAGATGCGCGTGGAATCGACTGCCAGCGGATCCATGAGCTCGAGCTCAGAAGAATCGATGGGCGAAAGCTCATGCAGAAGCGCCTTCATATCCGGGCTCGCCACACGGCCTTCCATAAACAGACGCGCGAGCACGCCGGCAATCACGCCGTGGGCGAAGTTGAAACCCTCAACCTCAGCCGCCGCACCGCTGTCGCCCTCCTCGAGCGCAAACAGGCCCTTGGACGTCGCCAACCACAGCGTGCGTGTCAGCCCAAAGAGCGCGCCCTCTTCCTTGTCATCGTCCACCACGGCGGCGACCCACTCGCCGGCATCAATCACGCGGGAGACCTCAGCCGCAACGGCACCAAGCGCGCCAGCATCGCCGGCGGCTGCGCGCAAAACGGCGGGAATCTCAAACGTGCTGGCAGCTGCCCCGCCCTCGCCGCCGATCAGCGCCAAGAAACGGTTCTGCATGGCGGTGATACCAAGCGTGCCCAGCGCCGCGGAAACCTCATCGGCGGAAAACGCCGGGAAGGACGTCGCCTCAAAATCGAGCTCAACGGGCGCATCGGTGCGGATGGTCGCCACCTTACGGCTCAGCAGCGCGTCGTCGATGTGTGCGCGCAGGTTTTCTCCCATCTTGCCCTTGACCTCGTCAGCATGCGCGATGACCTCGTCAAGGCTGCCGTACTGCGCGATGAGCGCACTCGCCTTTTTGGGGCCGATGCCCGGTACGCCGGGAATGTTGTCCGACGTATCGCCCTTCAGACCGTAAAAATCGGGCACGAGCGCCGGCGTGATGCCGTGATACAGGTCGTCCACGCTCTCGGGCGTCATGATCGCCACGTCGGACAGGCCCTTGCGAGTCGAGACCACGTTGACGTGCTCGGTCACGAGCTGATACATGTCGCGGTCGCCGGTCACCAGCAGCATGTCGCAGCCGGCCTCCTCGCCCAGGCGCGCCATGGTTCCCAGGATATCGTCGCCTTCCCAGCCCTCGGACTGCAAAATGGGCACGTTGAGCGCGGCGAGCAGCTCCTTGATCATGGGGAACTGCGCGTGCAGGTCGGGGTCCATGGGCGGGCGCTGCGCCTTGTACTGCGGCAGCATCTCCATACGCACGCGCGGCTTGCCCTTGTCAAACGCCACGACAACGCCGTCGGGATTAAAGGCATCGATCATCTTGAGGAACATGTTCAGAAAACCAAAGATCGCGTTGGTGGGGCGACCGTCCGGCGCGTTCATGGTCGGCGGCACGGCGTGGAAGGCGCGATGCATGAGCGAGTTGCCGTCGATGACGGCAAAGGTACGGCGCTTTTCAGACATATTGAATACCTCGCTTTGGGCTGGGCACGGTTTGCTCACACCAGTTTACACGCTCCCCGCCCCGCGGCCACCGCACATCAGGCTTCCCTGCCGCCGCGGGCCCGCGCGTGATACGATGGCTCACGGTACATCAACCAGCACGATCGATCCGAAAGGAGCCTGCGTCATGGAGCGTCCCAGCGCATGGAAAAAGTACACGCCACAGCAGATCGAGGAGCTCGAGGAGCTTTGCCGCGGCTATAAGCAGTTTTTGAGTGAGAACAAGACCGAGCGCCTGTGCGTCAAGGCCGGTATCAAGATGGCCGAGGAGGCGGGCTACGTCAATCTGGAGACCGTGATCGCCGAGGGCCGCGCGCTCAAGTCCGGCGACAAGGTGTACGCCGCCAACCACGGCAAGGACCTCATGCTCGTCAACCTGGGCACCGCCCCGCTCGAGCAGGGCTTTAACATCCTGGGCGCCCACGTGGACTCGCCGCGCCTGGACCTCAAGCAGAACCCCGTCTTCGAGGCCGGCGACATGGCTTATCTCGACACGCACTACTATGGCGGCGTCAAGAGCTACCACTGGGTCGCTTCCCCGCTCGCACTCGTGGGCGTCATCTGCAAAAAGGACGGCACCACCGTCGACATCAACATCGGTGACAAGGCCGACGACCCGGTCTTTACCATCTCCGACCTGCTGATCCACCTCTCGAGCGAGCAGATGGCCAAGCCCGCCAAGGACGCCGTCGACGCCGAGATCCTCGACGTGATCGTGGGCGGCCGCCCCGTCAAGTTTGACGAGGACGACAAGGACGCTCCCAAGGAGCCCGTCAAGCAGATGTTCCTGGATATCCTCAAGGAGCAGTACGACGTCGAGGAGGAGGACTTCCTCTCCGCCGAGATCGAGGTCGTGCCCGCCGGCCCCGCCCGTGACATGGGCCTCGACCGCTCCATGATTCTGGGCTATGGCCACGACGACCGTGTCTGCGCCTATCCGTCCATGCTCGCCCAGATCAACGTCGCCAACGTGGAGCGCACGAGCATCACACTCATCGTCGACAAGGAGGAGATCGGTTCCGTAGGTGCCACCGGCATGACGAGCCGCTTCTTCGAGAACACCGTCGCCGAGATCATGACGCTCGCCGGCGAGGATAGCCCGCTGGCCCTGCGCCGCGCGCTCGCCCGCAGCCGCATGCTCTCCTCCGACGTGTCCGCCGGCTTCGACCCGGGCTACGCCGGCAAGTTCGAAACCAAGAACGCCGCCTTTATGGGTCGCGGCCTGTGCTTTAACAAGTACACGGGCAGCCGCGGCAAGGGCGGCTCTAACGACGCCGACGCCGAGTATGTGGCCCTCATCCGCGACATCATGGACGAGGCCGGCGTGGACTTCCAGACCTGCGAGCTCGGTCGCGTCAACGCGGGCGGCGGCGGCACCATCGCATACATCATGGCTAAGTACGGCATGAACGTCATCGACTCTGGCGTTGCCGTCCTGTCCATGCACGCCCTGTGGGAGGTCGCTAACAAGGCCGATATCTACGAGGCCTATCGCGGCTACAAAGCCTTCATCGAGCGAGCCTAACCAACCCTTCATCAGTTGCGGTGAAATACGGACTAAACTGGCCCATAACCGGCCAAAACAGACCGTATTCCACCGCAACTTCCTATTTGGCAGAGGAGAGTCCATGCTGCAGGTCATCATTTCGCCCGCCAAGCAAATGCGCGCGGCCAGGGATGCTTTTGAAGTCCTGGGCATTCCACCTTTTGTGCACGAGACAGCTCGCCTCCACCGCGCACTGCTAGATATCGAGCGGAATGAAGGCAGCGGCGGTCTGCAGGCGCTATGGAACGTGAGTGACAAACTGCTGGGGCCTTGCCTCAACACCCTGCATGAGTTCGGGCCCATCTTGGGAAACGGCGATCTCGACAATCCTGCACTCGCCCGTCACCTCTCCCCTGCCGTCATGTCCTATCACGGCATTCAATACGAGAGCATGGCGCCCGAGGTGATGGATTCCGCGCAGCTCGCATGGCTGCAAGACCATCTGTGGATCCTCTCGGGCCTTTACGGATGCGCACGCCCCTTCCACGGCGTGTCGCCCTATCGGCTCGAAATGGGGGCGAAGCTTGCCGTCGACGATGCCCGAGACCTCTACGCGTTTTGGGGCGACAAACTCGCACGGGTCATCGCTCCGGCGGGCTCCAACGCTACGATCGTCAACCTTGCCAGCGTGGAATACGCCAAAGCCGTCCTGCCCCATGCTGCACAGGATACAACGGTTATCACCTGCCTTTTTGGCGAAGACGTCCGCAACGATAAGCCCGTTCAGCGATCGACCGCCAGCAAAAAGGCGCGCGGCTCCATGGTGCGCTGGATGGCAGAAAACAAGCTCGAGGATGTAAGCGGGCTCACCGCATTCAACATCGGCTATCGTCACATCCCCGAGCTTTCAGACAAAAACACCCTGGTTTTCATGAACGCGCAGGCACAATAGGCCCGCCGTTTCCAAACACTCCGTTACTCCGCCAAGCCATCGGCCTTTGCAATCCCGTTTGTCGAACCGTCCTGATAGACAATCTTGACGTGCTCAACCTCGGACACCGCAACACCCGTCGGAGGCTCCAGACGCCATTCCGTCAGGGCGATATCCATAGTCGTGGGCACATCTCCTTGATCTTTGAGCTTCACCGTCAGCGTTTTGAGCGCCGCATCATACGTCACGCGTTCGATTTCCTCACCAGGAATAGACCCACCGCTCAGCTGAAGCTGGACAAATCCATCGCGCGAATACCAATAGTCGCCCGGCGCGGCAACGGTATTGCCGCCCGTAACCTTCACTGTCATGATCGGCAGGGCATCGTCGGCCTCGAACTCCCATGCAGCGCCGCCGTGACCGCCAAACGTCCAGATAAAAAAGGCAATCACCAGCACGGCAAGCACCGCAAAACCAATCGCGACAAGGCCATGGTGCGCACGGCTTTCCTCGGCCGATACATCCCATTGCGTCTCTCGATATAGATGCTTGTCTTCCATGTTCGCCTCCCCACAGGCACGCTCGTTGGCCCAATCGTACCCATTCAGGCTATACTTGAGCCCATGACATAACGGGGAGCTTGCAGGACAAGACGACAGGCTGAGATTGGGCGCGCCCGCCCTGACCCGCAAACCTGATATGGGTAATGCCAACGAAGGGAGCCGTGCCAATGAGCACACAGACCGAGCCCAAGCTCGTCACACAAATCGACTTCGCCCGCGCCGGGCAGATCACACCGCAGATGAAGGAGGTCGCCGAGCGCGAGCATCGCGACCCCGAGTACATCCGCGAGCGCGTGGCCGACGGCCGCATCGCCATTCCCGCCAACATCGTGCATATCAAAAAGGGCATGCGCGCCTTTGGTGTCGGCGAGGGCCTGGCCACCAAGGTCAACGTCAACCTGGGCATCTCGGGCGACAAGGCCGATGCCGCCGAGGAGTGGAAGAAGGTCAAGATCGCCGAGGACTACGGCGCCGACGCCATCATGGACCTCTCCAACTCGGGCAAGACGCGCCAGTTCCGCCAGCAGCTCATCGACGAGACGCCGCTCATGGTGGGCACGGTGCCCATGTACGACGCCATCGGCTACATGGAAAAGCCGCTGGTCAAGCTTACCAAGGACGACCTGCTCGAGGTCGTGCGCGCACACGCCGAGGACGGCGTGGACTTTATGACCATCCACTGCGGCATCAACAAATCGGTCATCAAGACCTTTAAGGAGACCGGCCGCCTGATGAACATCGTCAGCCGCGGCGGCTCGCTGCTGTTTGGCTGGATGGAGGTCACCGGCAACGAGAACCCCTTCTACGAGTTTTACGACGAGGTGCTCGAGATCTGCCACGAGTACGATGTGACGATCTCGCTCGGCGACTCCTGCCGCCCGGGCTGTCTCTACGACTCCAACGACGCCACCGAGACCGCCGAGATGATCGAGCTGGGCAAGCTGTGCAAGCGCGCCTGGGCCGCCGGCGTCCAGGTCATGGTCGAGGGCCCGGGCCACATGGCGCTCGACGAGATCGCCGCCAACATGAAACTGCAGAAGCGTCTGTGCCACAACGCCCCGTTCTATGTGCTCGGGCCGCTGGTGACCGATATCGGCGTGGGTTACGACCACATCACCGCTGCCATCGGCGGCGCCATCTCCGCCAGCTCCGGCGCCGACTTCCTGTGCTACGTGACGCCGGCCGAGCACTTGTGCCTGCCCAACGCCCAGGACGTGCTCGATGGCCTCATGGCCACCAAGATTGCCGCGCACGCCGCCGATATCGCCAAGAAGGTGCCGCACGCCCGCGACATGGATGACAAGATGGGCCAGGCACGTCGCAAGCTCGACTGGGATGCCATGTGGAAGTGTGCTCTCGATCCGGTCACCGGTAAGAAGCGCTACGAGGAATCCCCCGCCGCCACCGAGGGCACCTGCACCATGTGCGGCAAGATGTGCGCCGTCCGCACCGTTAACAAGGTGTTCGAAGGCACGACGATCGACCTCGGCATGGAGGACTAACTCGTCATCGGAGCCACAATCGGTAACATGGTGTTCGTCAATTGTTGACGTGTGAACATTTGCTTACATTTGCGTAAAGATTGCATCGCCCGCCCGGGTTCGACATAGAGTCGGCCCGGGCATCTTTATAATGCTGGCTTAAAGACCCATTTGATTCCGACCGAACAAGGGAGCAAACATGGATCGCAGTAAGGTACCTGCCGTCCTGTCCATCGCAGGATCCGATTCCAGCGGCGGCGCCGGCATTCAGGCCGACATCAAGACCATCACGGCGCACCGCCTGTATGCCGAGACGGCCATCACCGCCATCACCGCACAAAACACGCTCGGTGTCACCGCCGTGCAGAATATCTCCCCTGATATCGTCGCTGCGCAGATCGACGCCGTATTTGACGATATCCGCCCCAGCGCCGTCAAGATCGGCATGGTTTCCTCTGCCGAGATTATCGAGGTTATCGCCGACCGCCTGAGCGCCTGGAACGCGACAAACGTGGTCGTCGACCCCGTCATGGTAGCCACCTCGGGCGCACGGCTGATTGCCGAAGATGCCGCCGAGGCGCTCACCCGCCGCCTGTTCCCACTAGCAACCGTCATCACGCCCAATATTCCCGAGGCCATGGCCCTGCTTGACTACGAGGTCGACTCCGAGCGCACACAGCAAAATGCTGCCATGCTCCTCACCCGCCGCTTTGGTTGCGCATCCCTCGTTAAGGGTGGGCATCTTGTCAACGAGGCTAACGATGTATTGGCCGAACCCGCACCACTCGATGACGAGGGCAACCATCTGGGCGATCCGCTCACCACGTGGTTCCGCCACAAGCGCATCGAGACCGACAACACACACGGCACCGGCTGCACGCTTTCGTCCGCCATCGCCTGCGCGCTGGCCCAGGGCATGGATCTTGCCGACGCCGTCAACGGCGGCAAGGCCTACCTAACCGGCGCTCTGGCCGCCGGCCTGAACATGGGCAAAGGCTCCGGCCCTGTCAACCACATGTGGCAGTACTAAATAGCCAGTAACCTGCCAAAAAGGGACAGGCTACCTTGCACCAAAAACCGTCGCAACATTCGATGAAAATCGTGCAAACGCAAAAAATCATTAAATGTTGCGACGGTTTGATTTTAGATAGCGGTCGAGCAAAGGACCAGAGCGCCTATTCGTCGGCGAGTTGAATTCCCAACAAACCCGAGAGTGCCAGCGCCTGCTCGGCATTGACCGTCAAGCCACGCAACTCATGGTAATCGCCCGAAACAACGGGCGCTGCAAATGTACAGCGCGACACATCAACGCCGGAAAGCGACGTCTTGAACACATCAACACGCGTCAGGTCACAGCCATCCAGGCGTATCTGAACCAGCTTGGCACCCTGAAACGCAGCCTCTCTCAGACGTGTATCGCATGCTGTCATAGGGCCAATGCGTCCCTCCGAAAGGTTCGCATAGCTCAAATCGCACGATCCAAACGACACGCTCGACAGGCGCGCCTTGAGCAAGTTGAGTCCCGGTGCCGAGCAGTCAACGAAGTCACAGCGGCTGAGCCAGCAGCCTTCCATGTTGCAGCGGATAAAGCGGCAACCGCGAAACACCACGTCGCGAAACGTCGAGCCGCTCCAGTCAACGCTATCGAACTCGCAAGATCGGAACACAACGCCATCGAAGGTCGCGCCGTTCGCCACGTCGTAGGCAAGATCCAAATCCTCAAAAGCGGTATTGGAGACGAGCTCATCGCCCTCGGCAAAGAGGTCGATGAGCTCGTCCATGCCCATATGGCAGCCAATCCGTTCGTTTACCCGGGCAAAACCACCACAAAGGTGCCTGTCCCCTTTGCGGTGGCTTGGGGTCGCGCTACTCACCGAGCATCTCTTGGAGCTTGGCTGCCACGGCATGTCCCAAGCTCTCGTGGCTTTCGGGCATCATATGCAGATAGTCGATATCGCCCGGCTCGGCAAACTCGGCGGCATTCAAAAAGTCGCAGCCAAACTGCTCAGCTACGTGCGCATAGTATTCAGCAAAATGCTCCGAGGCCTCGACGGAACGCTCGTCAAAATCGGTCATATATACATCGGCGATTTGGGGCTTGATCTTGATAGGTGCCATCAGCAGAATACGCGGGCAGGGTGCGGCATTGGTCCAGGGAAATGCACGCACCGCGCGAATCAGCGCCATGGTGCCACGGGCAATATCGGAGGCCGTCACACCAAAGACCGTCTTGCAATCGTTAGTTCCCAGCATAATAACGATCGCATCCAGCGGCTTATGAGCCTCGAGCAGCATCGGCAGCGCGCGGATGCCGTTAAGATTGGTGTCCAGATGGCACATATCGTCGCGTACCGTCGTGCGGCCGTTGAGGCCTTCTTCAATTACATGCCAGCCCTCGCCTAAATCACGTTGGGCCACGCCACACCAGCGCACATCCTGCGCATAGCGCACCGAAATGCCATCGCGCATACCAGCCGGATCATAGCCATAGGTGTTGCTGTCACCAAAGCACAGAACGTTTTTCATCGTAAGCTCCCCACTCAATAAAAAGCCGACGGGAGCAGCCCCCGTCGGCTCGGCATGTCGCATCACGTGCACCGTTTACAGGTACTTGCGCCAGTCGTCGTCATCCTCATCGTCCTCGGCAGCGGCCTGAGCCTGCTCGGCGGCACGGGCGGCTGCGGCGCGGGCGGCAACCTGAGCATAGGACTCCTCGTTTCGCTCGGGGAAGTTTGCCAGCACGTGCTCGAATTTGGCGAAGTCCTCGTCCCAGCGCGTAGAGGGCACGGCAAAGAAGACCTGCTTGACCTTGAAGTCGCCCGATGCGAGCTCCTTGCGGAAGAGCTCGGCCACGGCCTCGGCATCAAAGCCGTTGTTGTCGCAGCCCCATGCGCCCAGCACGAGCTCCTCGCGACCCAACTCGTCGCAGATGGCGAGCACAAAGCGGATGCGGTCGCGCAGGGCATCCAGCAGAGCATCGTCGCTCACGCGATACTCCTGGCGGGCACGCTTGACGTTGGGCGCGGCGGCCACGATCACGTCGGCATAGGCGTGCACATGCTTGCGCTCGAAGCGCACCGCGGGCACCACCAGCGCACGGTTGCGGTACAGCTCACAGTTGATGTTGCGGCGACGGTTCTCACCGTACCATTTACGCTGCTTATCGAGGACGTTGTACAGATACGAATCGGCGCACAGCGTGGCCTCCTGGCCCAGATAACCCTGAATATATCCACCGCCCGGATTGGTAAACGAGGCAAAGGCGAGCACGGCCATGTCGCAGAACTGCGCATAGCCGCGACCGTTATCGAGGATTGTCTGCGTGGCGGAGGCATCGAGCACAGTGACCTCGGGCAGAACCGGAGCGGGCTCCTCAGCAGGCGCGGACTCAGCTTCGGCGATTTCCTCGGCAGGCTCCTCGACGGGCTCGGGCGCTGCCTCGGTCTCGGGCGCTGCCTCGACCTCGGCAGTCTCCGCGTCCTCGACGTCCTCGGCGACCTGCTCTTCGGGGGCCACAGCAGTCTGAACCTTGGCCTTCATCGCCGCGACAAAGCCGGCGGGCATGCCGTCAAACTCGCGAACACCGGCAAGCGAACGCTCGATATCCTTGGCGCACGCTTCGGACACAGTCGCCACATGGCGCTCGGCGGCCTTGGCACGCGCCTCACGCTTGGGATTGGGCTGTCCCGCGCGGTTGGGCCTGCGGTTACGGTTCCTGTTGTCGACGTCTGCCATAAGTGGTCACCTTTCCTGTCGCTGCCGCTGTCGGCTTTTTCCCATCCATGATACCCCGCCGTGCACAAAAAAGACGGCCCCGCAGGACCGCCTTTCACATCGTTTTACCGCGTCCGACAAGAAACGCTGCAATCCCCGCGCTAGTCGCGACGACCGAGGATGTTCAGGATGCGCAGGAACACGTTGATAATGTCCACGAACAGGTTGGACGCCATGAGCACCGCATTGGGCAGCGTGGGCGGCACCGTCGTGGCAACATAGGTATCGTAGCCAATAAAGCCGGCGAACACCACGATCACGATCAGGTCGGTGATGGTCTGCGAGACGCCCATGAACATCAGCACGATCTCGACCAGAATAGTGGCGAGCAGAATGCCAAAACCGATGCCATATACGCGCTGGAAAAACTTGGGGAACGTCACGCCCAAGGCGCCAAAGACAAAGGTGATGGCGGCGGTGGCGATAAAGGCGGTGTTGATGGTGGGCAGGTCGTAGTTGGCAAGGCCAAACGACGCGGTCAGGCCAAAGGTGCTCGCAAAGATCACGTAACCCGCGAGTGACAGCCCCACGGACTGCTTGCCCGCAGCAGCCGACATCATGACGATGCCGACGATGGTCAGAATAAACGAGCCAAAGACCAGCGGCAAAGCGGCGCCGCTCATCATCATGCGGGCAAACGCCATGGTGCTCGTAAAGTAGGCACCGGCACCCATGGCGCAAAAGCCCAAAAAGATCAGGGCAGACATGACAAGGTTGTACGCACGCGGCGACATCTCCTTGGCACGGCTTGTGCCGGTCTCGATGGGGCCGTTCTGATAGCCCTGGATATCGTTCATAGCTTCGTCCTTTCAAAAAGCGCCACAACAGCGCCGTAGGTGACAAGATTCCTGCCATTGTACCCGAATGCCGCGCGCTCTTACCTGCGGCGCTCGCCCTCGAGCGTACGATCAAAAGCCCAGACCCACCAACGCATCACGTGCACCTGCGAGCCGTCCGCCCGCTCACGCGTTTGGTCCTCCAGATACAACTCGGTCGCATGTCCGCCAAAACGTACCTTATAGGTTGCCGTACGAATGCCGTGAACCGTCAGGCCAAACCCGGTGGTCGAGATAATTTCGTCGATCGTAAAACAACGGCCGTCAACCCAGCAGACGGTGACCGGCACGACTTGTCCGCCCGCAAGGATGCGGGCCACGACGTCCACATACTGCTTGTGCACGCGTCGAGTTTTGCCATCTGTCTGTCGGTATTCCATGGTCCCTATTATCGAACGCATGTTTGTATGTTGTAAAGCGAACAGACTGTGGTTTTGGGATGTTGGGACGCGCGCACGTGTCCTCATGGCGTGTTAGCAAAAAGAACACCCGCGGTCAACAGGGCTAATATTCAATGTTAGTGCCAAAAAATTCACTTCTCCCATCAGAACTCGGTAAAGAAACCCGCAGGAGGTGATACGATTTATCATGTTTCTGTAACGTGCCTGCAAACTTCGAGAAAGCCCATATATGGACGTAACGTTCTCAACCTTCCTCGGCCAACTTGTGTCGAACCCAGTCCTTGCCGTCACCGTGATCCTCGCGCTCGGCGCCATCTTCGTCAATGGATGGACCGACGCACCCAACGCCATCGCGACCTGCGTCACTACGCGTTGCATGCCCGCCCGCGCCGCTATTCTCATGAGTGCCGCATTCAACTTCCTTGGCGTGCTCATCATGACGCACTTTAACGCGAGCGTCGCCAACACCATCTCCCATATTGTCGACTTTGGAGGAAATAGCACCATGGCGCTCGCCTGTCTGTGCGCGGCGCTGTTCTCCATCGTCGTCTACGGCGCCACAGCGTCGCGTTTTGGCATCCCCACCTCGCAAAGCCACAGCCTTATCGCCGGCCTGACCGGTGCCGCCATCGCCCTCGGCGGTGCGAGCAGCGTCAACGTCCACGAGTGGATGAAGGTCATCTACGGCCTGGCGCTCTCCATCGGTCTGGGCTTTGTCATGGGCTGGGTCCTGTGCAAGCTCGTCTCGATTCTTTTCGCCGCCGCCAACAGGCGACGTGCCAATGTCTTCTTTAAATACGCTCAGATCGCGAGCGCTGCGGCCATGAGCTTTATGCACGGCGCGCAGGATGGACAGAAGTTCATCGGCGTGCTCTTTTTAGGCGTGGCCTTTGCCAGCGGCCAGACGAGCGTCGGCGATGCCGGCATCCCCATCTGGATTATGCTGCTATGCTCGGCCACCATGGGCATCGGCACCAGCGTGGGCGGCGAGCGCATCATCAAGTCCGTTGGCCAGAGCATGGTCAAGCTCGAAAAGTACCAGGGCTTCTCCGCCGACCTGGCGGGTGCCGCGAACCTGCTGCTTGCCACCCTTACCGGCATCCCCGTGTCCTCCACGCACATCAAGACCTGCGCCATCATGGGCGTCGGTGCCGTCAAACGCCTCTCGGCCATCAACTTCGGCGTCGTCAAGGACATGATGTTCACCTGGTTCTTCACCTTCCCCGCCTGCGGACTCATCAGCTTTGTCATGGCCAAGCTGTTCATGATGTTCATCTAGTCAAACCGAACGTCCATCCGGACCGTAACACCTCGCCCACCCGTCTTCGCCTCGAAAGGACCCACTCATGGCAAAGAAACCCGATTCGTTCTACTTTGACAACTACGTCGCCTGCGCCGACCTCGCCGTCCAGGCCGCCGAGCTGCTTACCAAGATTTTCGAGAACTTCGATCCCGCAAAGATTCACGATATGCTCGACAAGATGCACGCGATCGAGCATGCGGCCGACAAGAAGCACCATGAGCTTGAGGACGCCCTGCTCACCGCCTTTATCACCCCGCTTGAGCGCGAGGATCTGGACCTGATGAGCTGCTCGCTCGACACCGTGCTCGACCGCATCGAGGGCGTCGTGCAGCGCGTCTACTTCACCAACATCCAGAGCATCCATCCCGATGCCATCGTGATCGCCCACAAGGTGACCGACGCCTGCCGCGCCATGAAAGACCTGATGGTCGAGCTGCCTAACTACCGCAAGTCCAAAACGCTGCGCGAGCTCGTCATCCAGATCAACACCATCGAGTCCGAGGCCGACGAGCTCTATATCAACGCCATGCGTAACCTGCACGTTAACGGCAAGGACCCGCTCGAGGTCATCGCTTGGCGTGACGTGTACGCCTTCCTGGAGTACTGCGCCGACTGCTGCGAGAATGTGGCCGATGTCGTGGATTCGATAGTCATGAAGAACAGTTAATTAGGGGTACGTGTCCCGGCGGCGAAGGGCCGGCCACGGTTTGCTTTCTCACTCCGGCTGCGTAGCAGAGTCGTTCGAAAGTAAACCGTGGCCGGCCCTTCGCCTTACGTACCACCATTGGGAACCTTGGCTGATACTTTGAAAGCGATGGGGCCTTTGTTGACAGGACCTTGGGGCCCGATTGGAAACTTTGGGACCGCCTTAAACGTTTGGTTGGGCAGGGCTTTGGGTACCCTTTGGTTTACTTTGGATTGATTCGCTGACTTTGGAGGGTTTGGTTATGTCGTATTTGGATCTGGCTCGGTCTCGGTATTCTTGTCGCGAGTTTGAGGATCGTTCTGTTGAGCGGGCTGTGGTGGATGCCGTTGTTGAGGCTGGGCGTATTGCCCCTTCTGCTTGTAATAATCATCCAACCCGTGTGATGGTGTTGGATACGCCCGAGTTGTTGGAGAAGGCTGCTGCTTGTCAGCCTCGGTTTGCTCGTGATGGGTCTATCTTTGGAGCTCCGCTTGTCTTCCTTATTTGCAGCGTTACCGATGATGCTTGGGTGCGCCCGTATGACCAGATGAATTCCAGTGAAATCGATACGTCCATCGTGTGCGACCAGATGATGATGGAGGCCACCGAGCAGGGCCTGGGAACGTGCTGGGTATGCCATTTTAAGCCTGAGGTGGCACAGGAGCAGTTCAATCTGCCCAAGTGCGTCTATCCCTATCACATGCTCGTCTGTGGCTATCCCGCCGACCACATCGCCGATCCCGAGCATCGCGAGGCCCGCACTATTCCCCTCTCCAACTTCCTCCTCAAGTAGTTTTAGACATACCTTAAAATCTACCTTTTACCACGCGCCCTTCGCCGAGTTCTGTCCTATCTAATGCAGAGCTCGGCGTTTTGTTTCCCAACCCGTATACAGCCACAAAAAAGGAGCCCGCAGGTGCGAGCTCCTCTTAAGGACACTAGATTGTAGCTCTGATGCTAGTCCAGGTCGTCGGCAGCAAAGTTGTCGATCGGGGCGAAGGGATCGGCCACGGGGACAACCGGGTCAGCGACGGGCAGCGGCTCGGCGGGAACAGTCACTGCAGGAGAAGCGGCAGAACCGACCGGCGTGGAGGCCATGAGGTCGGCCGGGAAGGAGTTCTGGGCATCGTCCATGAAGTGCTGGATGAGCTTGAGATACTCTGCCTTGAACTCCTCACGGGAAGCCTTGAGACGATCGATTTCCTCGAGCTCGGCCTGCTTTTCGGTCAGAGCCTGGCGGATAACCTCGCGGGCCTTAGCGTCAGCCTCGTTGCGGATACGCTCAGCGTTCTCGTTGGCATCGTTGACGATGGTCTCAGCGGTCTGCTGGGCAGCGATCAGGGCAGCGGAAATCTGGCGCTCCTGAGCGGAGAAGTCAGGGGCGGGAGCAGCCACAGGGGCGGCAGGAACGGCCTGGGCGGTGGCATCCTGAGCCTGGGCAAGCTGAGCCTGTGCATCGGCAAGCTGCTGCTCGGTAGCAGTCAGACGACCCTTAAGGTCGACGATCTTAGCGAGCATAGCGTCAACCTCGGAGGACAGCGTCTCCAAGAAAACGTCGACCTCGGCAGGATCGTAGCCACGCTTGGCCTCAGAGAAAGTCTGAGCCTGGATGTCTGCAGGGGTAATAGCCATAACAAGTCTCCTTTTTCATCGCCTCGGCGCTACACGCCCGACGTAAGTTACTAAGTCAGTTCTATACGAGTATACCTATAAGAAGCTGCAGAACCAGCCTCTGCACCAACTGCAACGCAATAATCGCAACGACCGGCGAAAAATCGATACCGCCCATCGGCGGAATGAAACGACGGAACAGGTTGAGCCACGGACCGCACACGCTATCAAGCACCGCAGCAATATCCTGAAGCAAACCACCCTGCTTCATGGGAATCCACGTCATAAAGCAGTAGACGACAATGAGCGTGGAATAGAAGTTGAACAGCGTGTTGACCAGCTGGACGATAGTGTAGATGTTGATGGGAATCTCCTCGTCTTGTCTTTACTTAAGGTAGCCGTCGGCACGAAGCTTCTTGAGATCGGAATCTTTGACCTCGCAACCGGCGGGCAGCACCATGAACACGCGGTCGCCTACCTCCTTGACCGTGGCGCCCAGACCGCAGGCAAAGCCGTAAGAGAAGTCCAAGACGCGCTTGGCAACTTCGGTGCGTACGCCCACAAAAATCAGTGCGACAGGCTGCTTGGTGCGAACGCGGCGCACCACGGTCTCCACGTCGTCATAGCTCTCGGGGCGCAGGACATAGGCCGGCAGCTGCGGCGTGGCGTTGATGATATTGCTCGCATAGGCCGAGGCATCGCTCGGTGCAGGCGCGGGCGCAGCGGCGGCACGGGCGCGGGTGTTCTCGGCGTAGCTCGACGGCGTGTCATAGGCACCAGGACGATAACCGCTCGCAACGCTGTCCTGCGAGCGCGAAGGCGGGTTATACGTCGTGGCATGACGGGAGTCATCGCCGACAAGCTGACCGGAGCGCGTATACACGGCAACCGACTCAGCTTCACCGCGGCGCGTCTGGCCAAGCAGGCCGTTGCTCGGCTCGTCTTGGGTGTAGAAGCCCTCGCCCGAAGCACCGCTGTAGCCGTTGCCCTGATAACTATCGTCATAGCCGTCATCGTAGCCGTAGTCGTCGTCCTGGCCATAACCCTGGTCGTAACCCTGCTGGCCGCCCAGGTGCATCTTATTTTTAATCTCGTCAAGGAAGCCCATGGTTGTGTCCTCTCGCGGTTTAGTGCAGGCACCCCGATAATCAGTGCGCACTTCAGAGCCTTATTTTACTGCAAACTTCGGGCTAAATACTACCCTGCCCAGGCGAACGAGCGTAGAGCCCTCCTCAAGGGCAGGCTCAAAGTCCTCGCTCATGCCGCAGGAAAGCTCAGGCAGGTTCAAATCGGGATGCGCCGCCTCCAGCTCATCCCTCAGCTCACGAAGCCCCGCAAAGGTGCGGCGTGCCACATCCTTATTCCCCCGGGGCGCCATAGTCATAAGCCCCTGTACGCAAATTCCCTCAAGTTCCGCAAGCTCACCCGCGGCGGCGCGAATCTCATCGGGCGAAAAGCCTCCCTTCGACTCCTCACCACTCACATTGACCTCGATGAGCACACACTGGGGGCCGGCGAGCTCGCCTGCCTCAATCTTGCGGACAGCACGGCTCGAGATCGCCTGCGCCAGATGCAGCGAACCCACCGAGTGAATCAGCTCGGCTGAGCCCAGCACTGCATTGATCTTATTGGTCTGCAGGTTGCCGATCATATCGAAGCGCACCTCGGGCAGCTCCGGATGCTCCGCCAGACCCGTGAGCTTGCGAACCAGCTCCTGCGGGCGGTTCTCGGCAAAATTGCGATACCCCGTCTGGATGGCGGCAACGGTCTCATCGACACCAACGGTCTTGGACACGGCAATGAGGCGCGCGGCGTCGTGGGGGCGGCCCGCGCGATCGAGCGCCGCATAAAAACGTTCCAGAATCTGCTCGCGGCGAGCGCGCATCAAGTCCAAATAGTTATCCATTGCCAATCGCCTCCGCTGACAGCCAAACAAGTAGTCCCATGCTAACGCAAGAGCGCGGCCCCGCATGTGCAAGGCCGCGCTCACTTAGGTATTTACAATCTTTCGACGAACGGGGTCACTTACTCCTCGTCGTCCTCGCCATCGTCCTCGTCCTCAAGATGATCGAGCAGGTAGCGAAGACCCTCGCTGACCTCGTTAGCGGGCACCTTGGCAACGTAGCGAGCGTCGACGGCGGGCCTCATGATAACACCCTCGCCCGAAGGCACGCGCATGCTCTCGAGCTCATCCTCGTCCACACGGGCGATATCGCCGGCGTTCATACGCTGACCAGTCAACAGGAAGGTCAGACGGCAAGCGGCATCGATGGAAATCGAAGCGATGCGATCGAGGTAGCGCGAAACCATGATAGCGCGGCGCAGGTCGTCATAGTTGCTGTCGTCGTCCATAAAGTCGCCCGTATCCATACGGTTAAAGGTGCGGAAGAACTTCTCGTAGGCGGCGTGCACCGGCTCGTCCTCGACGGCCAAGTTGCAGATGATGGACATGTCATTGGTGACGAGCGCAGAAAGCGAAGAGCCCAGCACCTGGTAAACAGCTTCGGCCTCGGCCTCAACCGTACCGACGAGCTCCTGGGGCAGCGAGATGTCGGCCTTGACCATGTGACGCGTGGCGCGGCAGATCTGGCGAACCTTATCGGTCATGCGCTGCAGGTTAAAGTCGACGTAGATAATCGTCTGCAGCAAGCGGAAGTCGGAGGCGACCGGCGACTGCGTGGCGATCAGGTTGTAGCACACGGCCTCCAAGTTGGCGCAGCGCGCGTCAATCGAAAGCGTGCGCTTCTTGGTCTTGGTGGCGAGCTTGCGGTCGTCGGTCACATAGGCCTTAACGGCATCGTGGAGGGCCAGATCGACGGCCTCGTAGATGCTCAGCATCTCGTGGCGGGCCTCGATGAGCTGACGGGAAAACAGTTTACGCATGGTTCACTCCAATCAGTTGGGTGCGGTCATGCCGCCCGCACAGTGAATACGCACCGGACCAGGTCCGATCGGCTTGGGACTAGTCGCACCGATCAGCCAAAGCGGCCGGTGATATAGTCTTCCGTCCGCGAGTCCACCGGGCTGGTGAAGATCGCGTCGGTTTGACCATACTCGATGAGCGTGGCAGGCTCACCGGCAACTTCCTGCAAGAAGAATGCGGTGTAGTCGCTGATACGAGCTGCCTGCTGCATTGAATGCGTGACGATGATGATCGTCATCTCGGGCGCCAGCTCGGCCATCAAATCCTCGACCTTAGAGACGGACGTGGGGTCGATGGCGGAGCAGGGCTCGTCCATCAGGAGGACATCGGGTTGCACCGCAAGCACGCGCGCGATGCACAGACGCTGCTGCTGACCGCCCGAGAGCGCCAAACCATCCTTGTTGAGCTGATTGGATACCTCTTTCCAGAGGTTGGCGCGCTTGAGCGATTCTTCCACGATGTCATCGAGGTCGCTTTTGCTAGTCACGCCCTGCAGACGAGGGCCAAAGGCGACATTCTCGTAGATGGATTTGGGAAACGGGTTGGGCTGCTGAAAAATCATGCCCACGCGGCGACGGAGGTCGACCGGGTCGACGCCCTCGGCATAGATATCGTTGCCGTCGAGCGTCATGGTGCCCTCGACGCGCGTACCCTCGATCAGGTCATTCATGCGGTTGATGCAGCGCAAAAACGTCGACTTACCGCAGCCCGAAGGGCCAATGAAGGAGGTGATGGCGTTTTTGGCGATGTTGAGGTCGAGCCCCGTCAGCGCATGAAAGTCACCGTACCAAAAGTTGAAATCCTTGGCCGTAATGGCCGCTTGCTCCAGCGTGGGAGCGGACTGATAAACGGACATGGGACTCCTTAACTAGCGACGCTTGCGCGACAGGAAGCGCGCAAACAGGTTGAAGGCCAGAATGATCACCATCAGCAAGAGCGCGGTGCCGTAGGCTGCGTTCATGTTGATGCCGTCGTTGGCAAGCAGGTACAGGTGAACGGTCATGGGGCGGCCGGAATCGAGCGGCGAGATAGGTAGATTGATGGCCTGGCCCATGGTGTAGAGCACCACGGCGGTCTCGCCAATGGCACGGCCGATGGCAAGGACAATGCCCGTGGCAATACGGCCAAAGGCAGAAGGAAGCACGATCTTGGAGACAACCTGCCACTTGGTGGCGCCCAGGCCATACGCGCCCCAACGGATATAGCGCGGAACGGCGCGAATGGCCTCTTCGGTGGTGCGCATGACGATGGGAAGCATCAAGAGCGCGAGCGCCAGAGCGGCCGAGACCATCGAAAGGCCCAGACCCATAGCCTCGACAAACAAGGCGTAGCCAAACAGGCCCATAACGATGGAGGGCACCGAGGCCAAAGCGTCAGCAGCGTAGCGAATGAGCTCGACGATCTTGCCCTGCTTGGCGTACTCGGCCAGATAGACGGCTGCCAGCACAGCGATCGGCGTGCAGATAAGCATGGCGAGCGCCGTCACATAGACGGTCGAGACGATCGTGGGCCAAATACCGCCCTCGGCGTTGACGCCCTGGGGCCAACCGAAGATAAAGTCGAGCGAGATGTGTGGCAGGCCGTTGATGACCACGTAGGCGATGATAGCGACCAGCACCAGCGTGGTGATGTATGCCGCGGCACGGAACACGCCAAGCATGATCTTGTTGGACAGGTCCTTGTTGATGCGGCCCTTCTTGCCGTGGGAAAGGGCACGCTTGATGCGCTCGCGCGACGAGGTCGTATCGACCGTCGTGTCAACGGAATCGGACATAGCCTACCCCCTCTTCTTCTTGGAAATCAGACGGACGATGCCCACCAGCGTGGCGGAAATGATAAACAGGACCACGCCCATGCCGAACAGCGCCGAGCGATGCAGACCCGAGGAATAGCTCATGTCGAGCGCAATCTGGCTCGTGAGCGTCGAGATGGGACTCGCAATGCTGTCGGGAATAACCGGGGCGTTACCCACGACCATGAGCACGGCCATGGTCTCGCCGATGGCACGGCCCATACCCAGCACGATGGCATCCACGATACCCAGCTTGGCGGCAGGTAACACGACCTTATAGATGGTCTGCCACTTGGTGGCGCCCATGGCATACGATGCCTCGCGAATGCCCATGGGAATGGAATTGAGGGCATCGATGGTGAGCGTGGTGATGGTAGGGACGATCATGATGGCAAGCACGAACCACGCCGTCAGCGCACCAAAACCAAGACCACCGGTCAGCTGCGCGATAAATGGACGGATGATGATCATGCCAAAGAAGCCATAGATGATAGAAGGGATGCCGGCCAACAGGTCAACGGCAGGGCTGATGAGCTTGCGCACGCGCTTGCTGGCGATCTCGACCAGATACACGGCCGTGCCCACGCCTAGGGGCACACCCATGGCGAGCGCACCGACGGTCACCAGACCCGAGCCGGCAAGCAGCGACACGATGCCGTAGTGACCCTCAGAGGGCGCCCACGTAAAGCTAAAGAAGTCCGCCAGACCGATGTCGGTAAAGACGGGCAGCGCCGAGTACGTGGTAAAGACAAAAATCAGGATGACGGTAACGACCGCCAAGAACGCGCAGGCAAAGAAGATCCACTGCAGCGCCTTCTCCTTGATATAGGTACTGCGCGATACGAGCGCCAGCTCGCGCTTCTTGGGCGTCTGAACATTCCGCTCAGTCTGGGAGTTTTCCTGTGCTTCCATGCTACTCACTCCCCTTCTCGTCGTTGGTGACGGGGATAAAGCCCGCCTCGCGAATCTGCTTGTCCATCTTTTCGGACGTCACGTAGTCGATGTAATCCTGCGCCTGTTGCGAAGGCGCACCCTTCACAAAGAAGTAAAGGTCGCGTGAGATGGGATAGCCGCCGCTCGCGACCGTCTTCTCGGACGCCTCAACATGATTGACCGAGACGGCCTTGACCGAGGTCTTGGCGTTGAGGCTATCGACGAAGCCCAGCGAAATGTAGCCGATGGCACCGCGCGAACGAGATACCACGTCTCGCACCTGGCCCGTACCCGAAAGAACGGCCGAGCGGCGATCGAACGGCGTGCCGTCCATCACGATGGTGCGGAAGGCCTCACGCGTGCCAGACGCCTCGTCTCGGTTGATGACCTGAATCTTCAGGTCCTCGCCACCGACCTCTTTCCAATTGGTAATCTTGCCGGCGTAGATATCGCGGAGCTGCTCGGTCGAGAGGTTATCGATGGGGTTGTCGTCGTTCACGATGACCGCGATACCGTCGTGGGCAATGACGATGGGAGTCAGGCCCAGATCTTGTTCGTCGGCATTGAGTCCACGGGAGGAGCTGGCGATATCAGCCGTGCCGGCGCTGACGGCCTCGATGCCGGCGGAAGAACCCAAACCGGAAACGAGCACGTCGATGCCGGTCTCTTCCTTAAAGCCCTCGGCCGCAATTTCGGCGATAGGAAGGCAGGTCGTGGAGCCGGCCACAGTAATGGAAGAGGTAGAAGATCCCGAAGAACAGGCGCACAGCGTAAGCGTAAGCACAGCGGCGCTCAGGACCGATACGATCTTTCTCATAGCATCACGCCGATCGCAGCATGGCGCCCACAGGTGCCGTCCTCGTTACGGTAGGAATAAAAGCGGTCGTTCTGACGCACAGTCGAAAGCTGGGTATCCACGATATTATCCGCGTCCACACCGGCATCTACCAGCGCCTCACAAATGGCAGCGGAAAGATCGAGCATGCGAGAGATGCTCGCATCGATGCAAGAGAACTCGACGGCAAAGCGATCCATGAGTTCCTGGGATACCTCATATTCGTCAGCCAAGATATGGGGGCCGATATAGGCGGAAACGTCGCTCGCATCGCAGCCGGCAGCATCGCAAAGCGCCTGGCACGCCTTGGCAGAAATACGTGCAATCGTGCCCTTCCAACCGGAGTGCACCACGGCAAATCCGCCAGGGGCCACCAGCACCACGGGAACGCAGTCGGCAAAGCAGAGCAGCACGGGCACGTCATGGGCCGTACAGACGATGGCATCGCAGCCCTCGGCAATCTGCTCGCGAACAGCCTCAAGATCGTCGGCGCCGTTCGAAGTCACCGTAACGATATGGTCACCATGTACCTGATTGGGCACGAGCAGATTATGCTCGCGCTCAGTGGCGCCCATCGCTTCGAGCGCTCGACGACGATTTTCTTGAACAGCAAAGGGGTCATCGCCTACATGCGAGCCCAGGTTGAGCGAGGAGTACGCATCTTCAGAAACGCCACCGGTGCGCTCGGTAAAGGCAAAGCGGACATCGGATGTCGCGCCCTCCACCAACGTAACTCCATCATGGTCGACACGCGAAACGTTGTCCGCACGTGCTGCCATACTAAAGCCTCCTAATAACACAAGTACCGCGGCGTCGCCGCGCAGTCCGCGTTTATACGGCTGTCATACTTCCTTAAAAGGATACCCGCAGCGGTAGGGACCAAACGTAAAGGGAACGTAAGGAGATTGGAGGCTTTCGTTTACAAACGAGAAACAAAACGGGGTGCATCCAAATGGACACACCCCGTGCAGGTCGTTGAGAAAAACGAACTAGAAGCTACCGCGCTTCAGGAAGTCGGGAAGCTCGAACTGGTCGTTGCCAAAGTTGGGCAGCTCGGTACCACCGACGTTGCGGGTCGGAGCGGCCTGAGCCGGGCTCGCAGCCGGAGCGGTGCGCTGCGGCTCAGCGGAGGCAGCGGCCTTGCTCTGAGACTGCTGAGCAGCAAAGAGCTCATCCTGACGGTTGACGTTGGAGTCGGAGAAGCCCGTAGCGATGACGGTGATACGCACCTGATCGCCCAGGGACTCGTCGACAACGGTACCGAAGATGATGTTGGCCTCGGGGTCGACGGCGTTGGCGACAACGTCGGCGGCGTCGCTGATCTCCTGGATGCCCAGGTCCTTGGAACCGGCGATGGAGAGCAGCACGCGCGTGGCACCATCGATGGAGCTCTCGAGCAGCGGGCTGGAGATGGCCTGCTGGGCAGCGTCGACGGCACGAGTATCCCCAGAAGAGGTACCGATACCCATCATGGCGGTACCGGCCTGCTTCATGATGGTCTTAACATCGGCGAAGTCCAGGTTGATGATACCGGGGACGGTGATGAGGTCGGTGATGCCCTGGGTGCCCTGGGAAAGGACGCCATCGGCAATCGCGAAGGCCTCGAGCATGGTGGTCTTCTTCTCGGCGATGTCGAGCAGCTTATCGTTAGGAATGACGATCATGGTGTCGACGCAATCGGAGAGGGTCTTGATGCCCTCCTCGGCGCTCTTCTTACGCTTGCGGCCCTCGAAGGTGAAGGGCTTGGTCACGACGGCGACGGTCAGTGCGCCGACCTCGTTCATCGCGATATCGGCAACGATGGGAGCAGCGCCGGTACCGGTGCCACCGCCCTCACCGCAGGTGATAAACACCATGTCGGCGCCAGCGAGCGCCTCGGCAATGTCGTCGCGGGACTCATCGGCAGCCTTGCGGCCAACCTCGGGGTTGGCGCCGGCGCCCAGGCCGCGGGTGAGGTCGGTGCCGATGTGCACCTTGATATCGGCATCAGAGATCGCGAGTGCCTGAGCATCGGTGTTGATGGCAACAAACTCGACGCCGCGGATGCCCTCTTCGATCATTCGATTGACCGCGTTGGTACCGCCGCCGCCGACGCCGACCACCTTAATGACGGCAAGGTAGTTGTTGATCTCTGTCTCGTGCATGTCGGTCCTCCGAACAAAGGTTATAGCCATAGCATGGGTCGACCCCTGCGCACATTAACCTTCAGGTTGAAAGTAAATGCAAAGGTAAACCGTATTATGTTTGCACATTATGAACGTATCAGTCAAATAATTGACCGTGAAAACCAAACAAACCAGATAAACGGCGTGGTATGGCCCCTCAACAAAGCATCAACCAGCGCTACGAGGTCGGAGCATTCCTAAATGTGTAGTTGCCCGGAGAGCGCACATTGATATACGTTACGCCCTCTACCTGCGAAAGCAACTTGGTGACTACGCGTTCCTTCTTGGCGATATCGTCCGAATCGCCCAGCGACACCTCAATGCCGTTATTGAGGTTTGCCGAGATGGCTTCGACCGAAGGCGTGGAAATATCCTTGACTTGTCCCAAGAACTCGCTCGAAAAACCACGCACATAATCCAGGCCGGCCTTAACGGCTTTGGAGTTCACCGCCTGGCCGGAAACCGGAGCGACATCCGCCGAGACATCAGTCAACAACACCGCGCCATAATGCTTGGCGAGCGCCAGCGCGGCATCGATTCCGGTCAAGGTATTTGAGCCCTGCCCTGTCGTGATGACGTTGCCCTGGTCGTCCACTTCGACCGACGTCGACAGCGGGGCGATCCAGGTGTCATCGTCTCCGATAGCCCAGGCAAGGTCGTCGGAGCTGATATATGCAATGGCGATAACTTTACGCTCCGTCGGCGTGATGATAAGCGTATGGGGAAACTGGCGCTGGACATCCACGCCCGAGACCCACGGGTTCTGCTTGAGATCCTCGGTAATCTGGTCGGGATCGACGTTAAAAAGCGACGTTCCCTCGGGCAAGTCGATCAGCTGGATAGCATCGTGCTTCGTCACATGCTCGCTGCCTTGAATCTGAATATCAGTGGCAGTAAACAATCCAGAGTTGATCACCACGATGGCAACGACGACGAGCACGGCCAAGACGGCCAGAACGCCGCCCACGATTTTGCCTTTGCCTGTAACGACAGAAGCGGCGTCTGATGTTTTATTTGCCATCGCTCCAAGTGAAGATAACGGGTTGAAACCTTTTTTACTCGAAGGCTTCTTAGCGGTAGCCGGCACCGATGTCAGCGAGCGCGGTTTCGATGCGCCCAGCGTGCGACCTGGACGCGCCGCCTTAGTCCCCGTCGAGGGCTTGGGAGTTGCTATGGGACGGGCAGGCTTGGCGCCCATAACAGGCTTTGACGTCACCGAGGGACGCGAGGACTTTTTTGCGGTCGGACGATTACCGAGCTGCGAGCCGACGACCGGTCGACTGGTCTGTCGAGCATGCCCGACAGACTTAGAGTGCGCGACGGTATTGCGTTGAGGTTTGGCAGGCGCGCCGGAACGCCCTCCGGCGCGGCGGAAGGTGGGTTTCGATGCTCTAGAAGCCGAGGAATTTAACTTCCGGTCTGAGCTCGATGCCATACGCCTCCCTCACCTTTCCGTGCACATGTCTGATAACCGCGGCAACGTCATCGGCCGAGGCAGTTCCGTTATTAACGATAAAATTAGCGTGAACGGGCGAAACTTCCGCGCCGCCAATCGAAAAACCCTTTAATCCACAATCCTCGATAAGCTTGCCCACACTCGCATCGGGCGGGTTGCGAAAGACAGACCCGCAGGATGCGCGACCCATGGGCTGCGTACGCTTGCGCCTCGTCAGGTACCGCTCCATGCGCTCGCGAATGTCGGCCTTGGGCGCCGGTTTAAGCTTGAGCACGCACTCGAGGATGATCTCATTGCGGGGAAGGCCACATTCGCGGTAGCCCCAAGTGATCTCGGACCCCGCATAATGCTTGATACCGGATGCCGGGTCAAACGTTACGACATCCTCAACCAGCGAGCCAATCCACTCGGTCCGCGTGCCGGCATTCATAGATATCGCACCGCCGACCGAACCAGGAATGCCAACGGCAAACTCAAGGCCCGAGAGGCTACGCGACAGGGCATCGTTGACCAGGCGCGCAAACATCACGCCCGCACCGACCGTCAGCGTACAACCGTCATCGGCAACAACCGTGCGCTGGAACTCACGTCCGAGCGAAATGACGGCACCGCGATAACCGCCATCGGCAACCAGCAGATTGGAGCCCTTGCCGATGATGACCCACGGCACCTGCTCGCGATCGAGCACCGCCACGGCGCGGCGGAGGGCATGATAGCTATGGCACGTCACAAAGAGGTCGGCCTTGCCGCCGATACGATAGCTCGTATGACGCGCAAGGCGCTCGTCCTCGATCACATCCGTGTCGATCATGCCCGAGAGCGCCATGACGGCGTTAAACAGACCCATTAGACTTAAGCGTCTTTCTTGGCAGTCAGATACTCAATGAACTCGGGACCGACGGTCGTAACGTCGCCGGCACCCATGGTGAGCAGCAGGTCGCCCTCGCCCACCATCTGCTCGAGCTCCTGATTGAGCTCAAGACGGCTGGAGCAGTACACGACCTCCTTGCCAGGATGCTTGGCGCGCACGGTATCGGCGAGCATCTTAGAGGTGACACCCGGAATGGGCATCTCGCCAGCCGAGAACACATCAATCAGCAGCAGTTTATCGGCATTGGCAAATGCATCGGCAAAGTCGTCGCACAGGGCCTGCAGGCGCGAATAGCGGTGCGGCTGGAACACGACGTCGACGTGCTTGTAGCCCAGCGACGAAGCGGCAGCAAGCGTAGCCTTGATCTCGGTGGGGTGATGGCCGTAATCATCGACCACGGTGATGCCATCGATATCGCCCACGTGGGTAAAGCGACGGCGGACGCCCTCAAAGCTCGAGAGCGCCTTGGCGGCGGCGTCGATGTCAAGGCCCAGGACATGGGCGACGGTGAGCACCGCCGTGGCGTTGAGCATGTTGTGGCGACCGGGATTGCTCTTGATCTCCACAGCGCGCTCAGTGCCGTCCTCAAAGCGAACGATAAAGTCACTCTGGATGCCCTTGACATCCGGGTGCATGCAGACGATGTCGTTGCTCTCGGCAAAGCCGTAGGAAAGCACATGACGGCCCGTCGACTTGGCGAGCTCGACCAGATGCGGGTCCTCACCGCAGACGATGACGGTGCCGTCCTCGCCCACCAGGCTCATGAATTTGGCGAAAGTTGCCTCGATCTCCTCGATACCCGAGTAGTGATCGAGGTGGTCGGCCTCGACGTTGGTCACAATGACTACGTTGGGGTTCAGGAACAGGAAGGAGCTGTCGGACTCGTCGGCCTCGGCGACAAAGTAGTCGCCCGAGCCGTTCTTGCCGTTCGTGTCATAGCCCTCGACGATGCCACCGATCAGGAAGCTCGGATCCAGACCCATGCGGTCGAGCATGGTGGCACACATCGAAGACGTGGTGGTCTTGCCATGCGTGCCGGCAACAGCGACGGTGGTGTAGCCGTGACCCAAAGCAGAGAGCATCTTGGCACGGGGCCACACGGGAATACCAAGCTCGCGAGCGCGCACGAGTTCAGGGTTGGACTCCGGAATAGCGGTGGAGACAACAACCACGTCGGGCTTGACCTCGTCGATCGTGGCGGCCTCATGGCCCACATGCACCTTCACACCAGCGCGGGTAAGCTGGCGGATATAACGTGACGTCTTAAGGTCGGAGCCGGTAACGGCATAACCGCGCTCGTGCAGAACGAGGGCGATGCCGCTCATGCCGGCGCCGCCGATACCGATAAAGTGGGCGCTCTTAAACTCGGGCGCGGAGGTTGCAGTCTGGGAATCAGCCATGTGCTCGTGTACTCCTTGCGTAAACACTGCCTGTAACCCGTTAACTGTACCGCACCTACCGCATCAGCGCGAGGGCGACCGAAGATATCCCGTCTAACTAACGCAAACCCTCTACTGCATCCGCCAGAAGAGCGGCGGCTCTATCCTGAGCCAGACCACGCGCCGCCTGACGCATGGCGTCGCGCGCCGCCGCGTCATCGACCAGGTGCAGCAGCTCATCGGCAAAGGCAGAACCGTCGATATCGGCATCGGCGCAGAGCACGCCGGCCCCGGCGTCGACCAGATAACGGGCATTGGTGGTTTGGTGGTCGGCCGTGGCGTGCGGGTACGGCACGAGTACCGAGGGCACGGCAAGCGCGGCGATCTCAGCCACGCTCGAGGCACCGGAACGCGAGAGCACCAGATCGGCCGCAGCCAGCATATCGCCCATGTTGTCGATATAGGGCTGGACACGATAGCGCTGCGCCTCCTCGGGCGTCAGCGCCAAAGCGCGCTCGGTCTCCTCAAAGCCGTCGGCACCCGTCGAATGCAAAATGTAGAGATTCTCGCGGGTCAGCAGCTCACCCTTGAGCGAGGCAACGCGCTCGTTGAGATGCTGTGCACCAAGTGAACCGCCAAAGACGAGCAGAAGCGTCGCATCCTCGGGCACGCCGAGCGTCTTGCGACCGCGGGTGCGATCGCCCTCGATCACCGAACGACGCACAGGATTGCCCGTCATGAGCACATGGTCGGGGTCGCCCTCACGCTCAAAGACCGTGCGGGCCGCAGGTACCGAAATGCACACGCGGGCGGCATGCGAGTTCATCATCTTATTGGCCAGACCCGGAACAGAGTTCTGCTCGTGCAGCAGATACGGAACGCCGGCGTCCTTGCACCAACCCAGCAGCGGGACCTCAACGTAAGCACCAAAGCCGATAGCGGCATCGGGCTTACCGACCTTCGAGAAGTGACTGGCAAGCGCACGCTTCGCCTTGTTGACGCGCCACAGCGAGGTCAGCGCCGTCCAGGGACGGGAGCGATCGAAGCCCGTAACTGTGATGGGCACAAAATCGAATCCGGCCTCGGGAACCAGACGACCCTCGAGCTTGCGCGATTGGCCCACGAACACAACGTGATGACCGCGGTCACGCAGTTCCTCGGCCAAGGCGAGCGCGGGGTTGATATGTCCTGCCGTGCCGCCAGCTGCAATAGCAACGGTCATCTTATCGGTCATGGTAATCCCTTCGTACACGCGGCCCCTGGTCATCGGTGCGCAAACGCGCCGACGGGTCCGAATTCAAATCGATTCGATTATATCCGCCGCCCGCATTGCGAGGAGTGGGGCGCTGCGGACGACCTTGCGGCGCTGTTCGCTGACGCGGACGGGCCGCCGGCTCGGTCGCAGAGCCATCCAGAACGGTAAAGCCGTTACGCGAAGATCGCTCGCCGCGCACATGGGGCACGCCGGCGGTACTCTCATCCATAACGGCAAAGCTCTCGCGGCGACGGTCGTACTCATCGCGACGGGCGCTCTCATACGAAACGCGCAGGATCAGACCGGCAAGCATAAGCGACACAATAATCGACGAGCCGCCGTAGCTAATAAACGGCAGCGGCTTACCCGTCATGGGAAACACATTGAGAATGCCCAGCGCGTTGATCAAAAACTGCACCGCAAGGATGACCGCGGAACCCGATGCCATAAGTGCTCCGCGACGATCGGTCGCCTGCTCAGCAATGCGAAACGCCGAGTAAATCAGCATCGCAAACACCAAGAAGAACAGCACGGTTCCGATAAAGCCAACTTCCTCGCCGATAATAGCCAAGATGTAGTCGTTGTGCGCCTCGGGCAAATACGAGTACTTCATGGTGGAGTTGCCGATACCACGGCCGAACAGTCCGCCCGAGGCAAACGCCATGATGGCAAGCGTGGCCTGATAGCCGTCACCATATTCGTCTGCCCAAGGATTCCAAGCAACCTGGACACGCGTCATACGATACGGCTCGGCGATAAGAGCAATCGCAATGACGGCGATGCCGGCAACAACCGTCCAAACGATATATTTGGGGTCCAATCCCGCAAACAACGCCATGCATATGAGGGTCAACAAAATGATCAGAACGGTACCGAAATCGGGCTGAACAAAGATCAGGAAGAGCGAAATTCCCAGGTAGCCGCCCATCTTGCGAAGAAACTCGTTGATGTTGCCGCCGGGCGAAAAGATACGGTCGAGCATGATTGCCGAATACGCGATGGCGAACGGCTTTAAAAACTCAGACGGCTGAAACTGAATACCGGCGATGTTGAGCCAACGCGTGGCGCCACGACTGCCGCTACCCATAAAGAACACCAGAACCAGTAGCCCCATCATGCCCATGAGGAAGATCCTGAGCACGTCTTCCCCAAACCAACTGTCCGGTAAGATGCGCACGATGGCAACCATAGCCAGCACGCCAACTCCGGCAAACGCGGCCTGTCGAAATAGGAAAAACGTCGCCGAACCGTTCTCGTGCAGCGCCTCGACCGAAGATGCCGAGTACACCATCAGCAGACCAAAGCACACCAAAGTAAACAGGCAGGCCATAAATATCAAACGGGGGCGCATGATGCGGGCGGGGACGCCGGCAATATAGCGCTCACCGAACGTCTGCCCGCCGCATCCGGAACGCGTCGTGCTACGCAGCGAGGAAGCACGGTCCGAGTCGGGCCTCCTCATATCACTTCGGGGGCTCTCCTCTCTCACCGGCAACCCCTATTCCGTTTGCGATTTCGCTGCTGCGGCAAGCTGGGCCACGTAGTCCTTAAACACGCGACCGCGCTCCTCGTAGCCCGAGAACTCGTCGAACGAAGAACAAGCGGGCGAAAGCAGGATCACGTCGCCGCGGCTCGAGAGCGAGCGGGCAACGTCAACGGCATCGCGCAGGTCATCGGCCTGGGCGATATCCACGTCACCATCGACATCGGCCTCGTCCATAGCAGCGGTAAAGCGCTCGCGCGCATCGCCAAAGCAAACGACTGAACGCACGTTGTCCATAACGACGCGGGCAAAGTCCGCAAGCGGTGTGCCCTTATCGTGGCCGCCGAGCAGCAAAATCACATCGTCGTCGGAAAACGCCGTCAGGGCCTTTTCGACCGCATCGGTGTTCGTTGCCTTGGAATCGTTGACGTAGCGCACGCCATCGATCTCGCCGCAGGGTTCCACGCGGTGTTCGAGCGGCTGGAACGATGCCAAACCGCGGCAAATGCCCTCGGGATCGGCACCGACGGCCAGAGCAGCCGTGGCGGCACATAGGGCATTGATGACATTGTGATGGCCCGAGATCTTGAGCTCGGATGTGGCGACAAGCTGAGTCTCGACGCCTTTCAGGCGCACGATCATCTTGCCGTCGCGCACGAAGGCGGCGTCTGCACCCTCGGGCTCGTCAAAAGCGACCTTGCAGATGCGGCGGCCCGGTGTGTAGATGTACTCATCGAACTCATGGATGCCGGCATCCTCAACGTCGATAACCACGAGGTCGTCGTCGACCATATTCTCGAACAACTTGATCTTGGCAAGCGCATAGTTCTTGTGGCTCTTGTGCCAGCCCAGGTGGTCGGGCGTGATGTTGAGCAGCACCGCCACGCGAGGATGAAGCTCGGCGGGCGTAGCAATCTGATAACTCGACAGCTCAGCCACAAACCACTCATTGTGTGCGCGGCCGTCGATCTCGTTCACCGGCGGCTCACCGATATTGCCGACGGCCACGCTGGCTTCACCGGCGGCCTTGAGCAGATAATCGGTCAGCGACGTGGTAGTTGTCTTGCCGTTGGTGCCCGTGATGGCGATCCAATTTTGGGGAGACAGGCGATAGGCAAACTCGGGCTCGCCCATAATCTGAGCGGCATGCTCACGCCCGGCCTTAAAGAAAGCCGAGAACTCCGAGATTCCCGGGCATGTCACGCACACGTCATAGGCACCCTCGACCTGCTCGGTGCCGTAGACAAACGACGCGCCCTGCGCCTCGAGCGCACGTGTGGCGTCATTGGGCTCGGAGGTACCGCCGCCATATACGGTCGTGGCGCTCACGCGCTCGGGGTGAGCCAGCGCCCAACGGGCGACATCGAGACCGGATTTACCCTGCCCCAAAACGAGCAGGCTAAAGACATCAGCAAGAGGCATGAAAGACCACTATCCCAACTGGAAGAACAGGGCGAGGCCAACGGCGCCAAAGGCCGCGGCGATAATCCAAAAACGGATAACGACCTTGGTCTCGGCCCAGCCCTTCTTTTCGAAATGATGATGAATGGGCGCCATAAGGAAGACGCGCTTGTGCGTAAAGTGGAAATAGACGACCTGGATCATGACCGACAGAGTCTCGACGATAAACAGACCGCCGATGATGAGGGAAACGACTTCGGTGTTGGTCATGATGGAGGTGCAGGCAAACGCGGCACCCAGGGCAAGCGAGCCGGTATCGCCCATAAAGATGCTCGCCGGGTAGCAATTGAACCACAAAAAGCCCAGGCAGGCACCGGCGCACGCCGTGCAGAAGATGGACAGGTTCACGTCACCGTGCAAAAACGCCATGGCGGCCATGGCGAGCATGGCGATCATGGAAGTGCCGCCGGCAAGACCGTCCAGACCATCGGTCAGGTTCACGGCATTGGAAAGACCGGCGATCATCAGCCAGCAAAATACAATGTAGAGCCACGGGAACGAAAGGCCGCAGATGGTGGTCGAAAGAACACCGAGGTCAATCGTCAGGCCGCCGGGAAAACGAATCTCGGGGGCGACGCCGCACCAATTGACAGCGAGCACGGTAAAAGTGACGCAGATGATGGTCAGACCGATCATCTTGGCGTGAGGCGTCAGACCGAGCGAGCGACCATGCGTGACGGAGGTCAGGTCGTCGATGAGACCCAGAACGCCGGTGGCCAGCGTGGCAAGCAGCACGAGCACGAGCTCGGTGGTGAGCTTGCCCATCAGCAGGCAGGTCAGCGAGATCGCGACAAGGATGATGACGCCGCCCATGGTGGGCGTACCCTGTTTAATCAAATGACGCTTGGGGCCGTCGGCTCGGACCTGTTGGCCGATACCCTCGACCTTCAGCAGCTTGATCCACCACGGCATAAGCAGCAACCCAATGGCAGCAGCGATGCCAAGTCCCAAAAAGGCCTGATACGTAGGATACGAGGGATTGCCGAACATGGGCTAGCACACACCTTCCACAAAGCGGTCGAGCTCAACAAAACGGGAACCCTTGACCAATACAACATCATGATTTTCAAGCGCGCCGCCCATGCGGTCGAGCACCTGCTGATAATCGGAGAACACCTGGATGCGGTCCTCATCCATACCCATCATACGTGCGGCATCGGCCATGAGCTGAGCCAGCTCGCCGCCGACGCACGCGAGCATGTCGAGCTTTTTGGCGGCGGCATAGGCGCCCACGAGTTCATGCATGCGGGGAGCCTCGTCGCCCATCTCGCCCATCTCGCCCAAGATCGCCATGCGCGAACCGTCACAGATAAGCGAGCACAGCAAATCGAGGCCGGCAGCCATAGACTCGGCACTGGCGTTGTAGGAGTCGTCGATGATGCGTGCTCCGCTCTTGGCGCGCTTGATCTCCTGACGGTGGCCGGTGATCGTAAGGCCCCTAAAGGCAGCATCGATCTGCTCGGGCGTCACGCCCAGACGATAGGCGACCGCGGCGGCCTTGACGGCATTGGGCACGGACTGCACACCGGGAATGGCCAGCATGGTATCGACCGTGTCGCCCTGACCAAAGTCGAGCGTAAAGACCGGATGGCCCTCGTCGTCGACGCGAATGTCGCGTGCGCGGACCTCGTCGTCGTCCGAGACACCGGCCAGCATCACGTCAATACCCGCAGGCTGGGCGAACGTATCGCGAATGAACGGCGTAAAGTCGTCCTCGCCGCCCAAAACCAGCAACGGCGAGAAGTCGCCGGCGGCGCACATGCCCTGGACAATCTCGGACTTGGCGCGGGCGATGTTCTCGCGGCTGCCCAGGATACCGATGTGGGAGGTTCCGATCTTGCTCACAATGGCAAGATTGGGGTTGGCAGACTGGGACAGGCGCTCAATCTCATGAAAATGGTTCATACCCATCTCGAGCACCAGAACCTCGGTATCGGCCGGAGCGGAAAGCACCGTGAGCGGCATGCCGATCAAGTTGTTGAAATTGCCCTTCGTGGCCCAGACGCGATAACGCTTGGCGAGCACGGCGGCGAGCACGTCTTTGGTCGTCGTCTTGCCAATCGACCCGGTAATGCCGACGACCAGGCAGCCAAGCTCCAAGCGATATACATGCGCCAGGCGCAGCAAGAACTCCTCGGGGTCGTCGGTCAGCAAGATGGCGCATCCCTTGTCCTGCGCCAGCGAAACCAGCTCGGCATCGGGCTCGCGCGTCATCACGACGGCACCGGCACCCGACTCGATGGCACGGGAGGCAAAATCATTGCCGTCGACCTTTTCGCCGGGGAAGGCGACAAAGATCGTCCCCTCCTCGACCTGACGCGAGTCGATAACGCACCCGCGGCATACTCGATCGACTTCTTCCGTCACGGTTCGGGCCCCCGTTGAGGCCGCGAGGTTGTTGACGGCGATCTCTATCATTGCAGCTCCCCTGTAAACCTAATAATGCTATCGGCGTATTGTATCCCAGTGCCATGCGCGCGTGGTGCAGGGCATGTGAACACCCTTCAGATCAAACGGCAGACCACGCTCAAGATTGTAACCCCCTACTTCGTGCGCGGGATACCCAGCACGTCGAGCGCGTTGGCCATAATGGACTGGAATGGCACCGCGGCGGCATCCGAGCCGCTCGGTGTTCCATCGAGTGTGATATAGCACAGCACCTTGGGCGATTGTGCCGGCGCAAAGCCCATAAAGGACGACATATAGTTCTCCTTGAGGTAACCCCCGTTCTCGTCAGCACGCTCGGCCGTACCGGTCTTGCCCGCCACGTCATAGCCATCGACCGCACCGCCAACGCCCGTGCCTTCGGACACGACCGTCTGCATGCACGATGTCACCTGGGCGGCAGCGTCGTCCGATATCGCACGCTCGCCTTCGCCCCAGTCCTTCTCATCGCCCTTGCTGGACTTATAGAAGTGCGGAGTCATCATCACGCCGCCGTTCGCGATGCCGCCCACGGCACGTGCGACCTCAATCGGCGAGACGGACAGCGCCTGGCCAAAGCTCATCGAGCCCAGCGTGGCGCCGTCGTACTGGTCGCGCTCCTTGACGATACCCAGACTCTCACCCGGAAAATCGACACCGGAGCTATGACCAATGCCCCACTTGTCCACATAGGTGGCAAAATCATCGGCACCGATCTTGCGTCCCACCAGGACAAAGCCCACATTGGACGAACGGCGCATCATCTCACGCACGTCCATGGTCATGGTGTAGTCGCGCTTATCGGCGTCGGTAACGGTGTCGCCCACCTGGGTGTCCTTGACGTTTTTGATGGAGGCGGTGAAATAGCCCACCTCACCGGCCTGGAGGGCGTCCGTGGGCTCGTTGCCCAGGGGCTTCAGGTAGCCGCACTCCAGAATGGTATACTGGGCTCCGGTGGCCATCATGCGCACCGTCTGCCCCCGGCGGATGGTGCCCTGCTTGATGCGGAACAGCACCACCACCCCCACATAGGGGTCATACTGGCTGTCGAATACCAGCGCTTTCAGCGGCGCTTTGGGATCCCCCTTGGGGGCGGGGATATTCTGCACGATGTCCTCCAGCACGGCTTCAATGTTGATGCCCATTTTGGCGGAGATCTCCGGGGCGTCCATGGCGGGCAGGCCGATGATGTCCTCCACCTCCTGCTTGGCCTTCTGGGGATCGGCGGCAGGGAGGTCGATCTTGTTGAACACCGGCAGGATCTCCAAATCGTGCTCCATGGCAAGGTAGGTATTGGCCAGCGTCTGCGCCTCCACGCCCTGCGTGGAGTCCACCACCAGCACAGCGCCCTCGCAGGCAGCCAGAGAGCGGGAAACCTCATAGTTGAAGTCCACATGGCCCGGCGTGTCGATGAGGTTGAGCGTGTAGGTCTTGC